>NZ_JBHWHY010000020.1:0-167794 GCF_042732265.1 Streptomyces sp. NPDC059788
GCCCGCTCCGGAGTCCGGAGCGGGCCGCGCACCGCCGCGGTCAGGTCCGGGGGCTGCCGGTCCCGGCGTCCTGCGGCTCTGCGGTGTCCGCTTCCGGTCCGGCGGTCGCCGGTGCCGCGACGGGTACGCGTACCGCCGCCACGCCCAGTACGGCCGCGAAGAGGCCGAGCGCGCCGAACACCGCCCAGACGCCGTGCTGGAGCCGGGTGAAGAGCACCCCGCCGAGGGCGGGTCCGACGGCCATGCCCAGCGCGTAGGCGAACTGGAAGGCGGAGATGTAGCGCCCGCGCAGCGGGGCCGGGCCGGCCAGCGCGGGGTAGGCGAAGACCGAGGGGCCGCCGACGATCTCGCCCAGCGTCCACACCAGCGTGGCACCGATGACCACCGCGGCGCCCAGCGGCAGGCTGTAGAGGGCCACGCCGAGACCGATCAGGGTCCACGCCACCGCGATCGTGATCTTCATGGGCCACTTCTGCGAGAGTTTGGTCAGCCCCAGCTCGAAGGCGATCACGATGAATCCGTTCGCGGAGACCGCGACGGTGTACCAGAGGATGGGCATCCCGGACGCCTTCACATCCAGGGGCAGGGTCGACAGATACTGCACGTAGACCATCGCGTTGACCATCGCGGCCAGCAGGAACAGCAGATAGCGCCGGTCACGGAGCAGCACCCGGTAACCGTCCGCGGGGGCCTGCCCCGCGGCGTCCGCGCCCGTCTCCCCCGCCGCCGTGGGGCGCGGGCGGGCCGGGATGGTGGCCCGCGCGAGCACCGCGTAGCCGAGCGCGACGATGCCCTCGCCCCAGAAGAGGAGGACGTAGCTGTCGTCCAGGTTGTAGAGGGCGAAGCCGAGGAGCGGGGCGACCGTGGTGCCCAGGTTCAGACTGAACCGGTACATCGCGAAGATCATGACCTGGCCGTCGCGGGACGTCAGGTCGGACAGCAGGGTCGTCGACGCCGGACGGTAGAGCTGCGCCGCCATGCTGACCAGGGCGATCGCCGCCAGCAGCAGGCCGTAGTCGGGCAGGTACAGCAGGGCCGCGGTCAGGGCGGCGGTGGCGGCCATGCCCAGCACCGTCGCGTTGCGCGCGCCGAGCCGCTCGGCGAGGGTGCCGCCGAGGAAGACGCCGGCCACACCGCCGATGCCGTAGACGCCCAGGGCGAACGCGGCCTCCTCGGCCGAATACCCCCGGTCGGTCAGATAGAGGACGAGGAAGATGTTCAGGAATCCGCCGAGGCGGCTGGCGAGCACACCGGCGAGAATCGTCTTCACCGCGAGCGGGGAGTCGCGGAACGTGGCCCAGATTCCGGGAGCGGTCGGGGTCGTCTGTGTATCGGTGGCCATGCGTCGTCGCATCTCTCTCGTGCGCCCGCGGCTGATCGCGGGCGGCCCACTGGGGTACACGTCACCGGCCAGCGGACCAACGGACGGTAAGGGGTCGGGAATTCGGCGGGGGATTGTCGGGAATTCGGCGTCCACGCCCCTGGCGTACCGGCGCCCGCTCCCTAGGGTGGAGTGATGATCGAAATTGATGCTCTTCCCCAGCACCCGGGCGCGCTGGCGGCACTTGACATCGTCACCGCACGGGAACACCCCTCGATCGCCAACCACAGCATCCGCACGTATCTGTGGGCGCTGCACGAGGCGGCCCGGCGGGAAATGGACCCGGCCAAGGACTTCGACCCCGATCTGCTCTACTACGCCTGCCTGCTGCACGATCTCGGGACGGCCGACGACCATGACGGGCCACAGCGCTTCGAGGTCGAGGGCGCCGACGCGGCCGGTGCCTTCCTCGCCGCGCGCGGCCTGGGGCCCGAGCAGATCGACGTCGTCTGGGAGGCCATCGCGCTGCACACCTCCCCGCAGATCGCCGAGCGCCGCGGGCCGGTCACGATGCTGACCCGGCTGGGCGTGGTCAGCGACTTCAAGGACCCGGGGCCCGAGGGCAGGGCCGTGAAGGCGGCCATCGAGGAGCGCTACCCGCGGCTGGACTTCGAGGCCGAACTCACCGGCGCCGTGGTCGCCCAGGCGCTCCGGCAGCAGGACAAGGCGCCGGAGTTCTCCTGGCCCGGCGGGCTGCTCCGCGCGCACCTCGGCGCCCAGGAGGCGGGCGCGTGAGCGCGGACCCGCGATACCGCCCGGGGCCGGGCGACTTCGACTTCCTCATCGGCCGCTGGCACGTGCACAACCGCCGGCTGCTCGCTCCCCTCTCCGGCAGCGACGCGTGGGAGGAGTTCCCGGGGACGGCCGTGTGCCACGGCACGCTCTTCGCCGGTGCCGCCAACCTCGACGAGATCACCTTCACCACCAAGGGTTTCAGCGGGCTGACGCTGCGGCTGTACGACCCGCAGCGCGCCCAGTGGTCATTGAACTGGTCCACCAGCCTCAGCGGCCGGCTGTCCGCGCCGATCGTCGGCCGCTTCGACACCGACCGGCGCGGCGAGTTCCACGGCGAGGAGACCCACGAGGGCTCCGTGGTGCCGTGCCGCTTCGTCTGGTCGGGGATCACCGGGGACGCGGCCCGCTGGGAGCAGGCGTTCTCGCCGGACGGCGGCAGTACCTGGGAGACCAACTGGACGATGAGCCTGAGCCGCACCGGCTGAGCCGGGCGGCGCGGCCCCGCCCCACCGGAGGAACCCGGTGGGGCGGCGGCCGGTCCGGCCGCGGCGGGCGCCGGTCAGGCGTTGAGGGTGACCGGCAGCTCGACCAGGCCGTGCATGATCGTGCTGGCCTTCCAGCGCAGGTCCTCGGACTTCGCCGCCAGGCGCAGCTGCGGGAAGCGCTGGAGCAGCCGGCTGACGCCGATCTCCACCTGGAGGCGGCCGAGGGGCGCGCCGGCGCAGTAGTGGATGCCGTGGCCGAAGGCGAGGTGGCCGCCGATGCGCCGGGTGATGTCCAGGGCGTCGGGGTTCTCGAACTTGGCGGCGTCGCGGTTGGCCGAGCCCAGCGCCACCATGACGATCTCTTTGGCGGGGATGGTGATGCCGCCCACCGGGATGTCCTCCGTGGTGAAGCGGAAGGTCGCCATGCCCACCGGGCCTTCGTAGCGCAGGAGTTCGTCGACCGCGTTCGGCAGGAGTTCGGGCCGCTCCTGGAGCAGGGCCAGCTGGTCGGGGTGGGTGAGCAGGGCGTGCACGGCGTTGCCGATCATGCTCAGGGTGGTGTCGTGGCCCGCGACGACCAGGAGGAAGACCATGGCGACCAGTTCGGTCTTGGTCAGCCGGTCGCCCTCCTCGGTGGCCTGCACCAGCGCGCTGAACATGTCCTCGCCGGGCTCGGCGGTCTTGGCGTCGATCAGGTCCTCGGTGAACTTGGCGACCGCGGCGGAGGCGGCGGCCACCTCCTCCTCGGTGTGGTTGGCGCCGACCAGGGTGTTGGTCCACTGCCGGAAGACCGCGCGGTTCTCCGGCGGTACGCCGAGCAGCTCGGCCAGCACGGTGATGGTCAGCGGTGCGGCCAGGTCCTCGATCAGGTCGGCGTCGGGCCGCTGGGCCAGCCGGTCGAGCAGCTCGTCGGTGATCGCCTCGATGCGCGGGCGCAGCGCCTTGGTGCGGCGTTCGGTGAACGCCTTGCCGACCAGCCGGCGCAGCCGGGCGTGCTGGGGCGGGTCGCTGTTGAGCATGTGCGCGGCCAGGTCGTCGTTGACGGCGGCCGGTGCCTCGGTGGGCGTCTCGGAGTGGCGCGCGAACATCTCGTTGATGCGCCTGCCGTCCTTGCTCACCCGGCCGTCGGCCAGCAGGGACCGTACGTCGTCGTAGCGGGTGACCATCCAGACCTTGATGCCGTGCGGCATCAGGACCTTGCGGGGCGGCCCCTCCGTCCGCAGGCGGGCGTAGAGCTCGTAGACGTCCTGGACGAATTCCGCGGAGAGCTTCTCCAGCTCTTCGGTCGGTTGGATCTGCACAGCGTGGCCTCTTTCTTGTCTGCTTGCCGGTCAGTCGAGGGGGGCGATGACCCGGCCGGTGGAGATCTCCAGGACCTGGATCGCCTCGCGCGGGCAGGAGTCCGCGACGGCCAGTACCTCGTCGTCGGCGTCGATCTCTGCGTCGACCGGCTGCGACTGGCCGTTCACGAACCGGAACCGGTGCGGGAGATCGCCCATGCACACTCCGGCGCCGATGCACACGTCGCGGTCGACCGTGACGCGCCAGCGGGGTTCTGCGGACATCGTGTAGCTCCTCACCTGGTGCGTTGGCTTGCCGAGGGAGAACAGAACCGCGAAGTGCGGCCCCGTCGCGGGCCGGTGGCGGCACCGGCGGATCGCGGGTGGGGCGATTTCGCGGCGGAGGACATCGCGGGGGAAGAAGCGCGGGAGGAAGGAACGCGTGGGTATCGGTCACCGGTGCGGGAGTGCCGGGTGGTGGCGGAGGGACGACGGTTGCGGCTCTGCGACTTTATGAGCCGAGCCGCGACCGGGCAATGCGCGGCCGGCGTTCAGCCGGGAAAACGAGGCAGTCGAACACCGGGGGCCGGCGAGCCCGCGGGCGGCGGGCCCGCGGACCTCACGGGCGTACGGCGTCCGGCGCCGCCGGAGCGTCGGGCTCCCGCTCGCACGGGGCGAAGAAGACGAGCACCCGCAGGTCCTCGGTGATGGTGTGGAACCGGTGCGGCATCCCGGCGGGTACGAAGCAGAGCGAGCCGGCCGCGACCTCGTACTCCCGCTCCCCGGCCGTCAGGACGGCGCGGCCGGTGAGCACGTGGTACAGCTCGTCCTCGCCGTGCGGGCTCTGCGGGTCCTCGCTCCCCGCCGCCAGGACGTACACCCCGGCGCTCATCGCCGGGACGTGCAGGAACTCCAGATAGCGTCGCCCCTCACCGTCCTGACGGGCCGACAGGTCCTTGATGTCGAACAGCTCGGCGTCACTCAACGCGCCGCTCCCTCGTCCTCGTCGTGGACCGGTGCGTCCGGGGCGGGCGCACCGGGCGCGGAAGGGGAGCCGTCGAGGGCGCGGAGCAGTTCGTCCTGCCGCGCCGCGAGGAACTTCGGTACCACCATGGTCCAGGCGTGCACCACGATCTCGCGCAGTTCCCGCGGCTCCAGCGGAGCGAGGCGGGCCCGTACCCAGTTGTACCGTTCGTCCGAGGGGACCGGCATGAAGAAGACGTCCGGGGCGGAGGCGACCAGTGCGGCCCGTTCCTCACGCGGGTACGCGAAGCCCATCGACTCCTCGTCCCGGGACAGCGCGAGGTAGACCAGCCGCCCGACCCGGAACTTCACCTGGTCGCGTACGAGCGCCTCATAGCTGCGGGGTAACGCGCTCGTCACCCGTCTGACGTCCTGCGCAGTCGCCATCGACCGCTTCCCTTCCTCGTGTCACCGCCGATGTCTCACCGGTCGCGCAGCTCCAGCGTGCAGCACTTGACGCTGCCGCCGGCCTTGAGCAGCTCGGCGATGTCCACACCGATCGGTTCAAAGCCGCGCCGCTTGAGCTGGTCGGCGAGCCCGGTGGCCGCCTGCGGCAGGACGACGTGGCGGCCGTCGGAGAAGGCGTTGAGGCCGAACGCCGCGGCGTCCTCGTCGGACGCGGTGACGGCGTCCGGGAAGAGTTCGCGCAACACCGCGAGGCTTCCGGGAGAGAAGGCCGCCGGGTAGTACATGATCTCGTCATCGGACAGTACCGACAGCGCGGTGTCCAGGTGGTAGAAGTTCGGGTTGACCAGCGTGAGCCCGGTCACAGGCAGGCCGAAGAACTCCTGGGCCTCGGCGTGCGAGCGCGGGTCGGTACGGAACCCGGTGCCGGCCAGCAGCCGCCGCCCGACGGTGAGGTAGTCGCCCTCGCCCTCGTTGATGTGCTCCGGCCACAGGACGTCCCGGTAGCCGTTGCGCAGGAACCACTGGAAGTAGGCGGGCCCCTCGCCGGTCCGCTCCACGTGGCGGAAGCGGGCGCCGAGGACCTTGCCGTCGACGACGGTGGCGCCGTTGGCGGCGAACACCATGTCGGGGAAGGCCGGGTCGGGTTCGATGACCTCGACGGTGTGGCCGAGCGAGAGGTAGAGCTCGCGCAGCCGCTCCCACTGGAGCAGGGCGAGGCCGGCGTCGGACGGCTTGCGCGGGTCCATCCACGGGTTGATCGAGTAGGTGACGTCGAAGTGCTGGGGCCGGCACATCAGCAGCCGGCGCGGGGTGGCCACGCGCGGCTCGCGGGTGGCGCGCTCCTGGGCGGGCACGGCGGTACGGGACATGGGTGTTCCCTTCGAGGACGGGGCGGTGGCCCCGGGGTGGGGGTTCGGGGAGCGGGGTCGGCTCAGGCTCCGAACCGGCGCTCAAGTTCCGGGGTCAGCGGGAGGACCACCGTCTTGTAGTCGGCGATCATCGCGGTCACGGGCTTGTCGTATTTGTCGTTCCATTCGGCACTGGCGTAGAAGCGCTCCTGGAGGCCGACCCGCTCCTCCTCGGAGGCGAAGGTCCGCACCAGGCAGTAGCCGTTCTCGTCGTTGAGGGCGGGGCCGCCGGTGAGCACCGTGATGCCCCAGCGGCGCATCAGGGGAACGGTCTCCTCACGGCTGAGGCGGTCGAACTCCTCACGCCGGCCGGGGTGCACGGTGAAGAAACGGATTTCGAGCAGGCTCACGCTCGTTTCCTTCCTGGCCGGTGGGCCGGTGGATGGGTGGGCCGGTGCGACCGGGCCGCGGGGCTTCAGCGGCCCAGGGCCGCGGTGACCAGGGCGGTCATGTCGTCCACCGTGCGGGCGGCGTGGAACTCCCGCAGCTCCAGGCGGATGCCGAAGCCGCTCTCCAGCTGGGCCAGCGCCTCCAGCGACGCGATGCTGTCCCAGTCGTGCGCGGCCAGCACCGGCTGGTCCCGCAGGGCCTCGGGGGACCGGCCCAGGACGTCGCTGACGACGTCCAGCACGGTCGCGCCGATGTCTTCCGAAGTGGTGCCGTTCACGCGTCCTCCTCAGTCGAGCCGCCGCTCGTCACTTCGACCCACGACGGGGTCGGGTCGGGCATGTCCGCGGGAGCGAACTCGAAGCCCTCGTCACCGGCCGGCACGAAGCCCGCCTTCTCCCAGAAGGCCGCCGCCACCGCGTTCTTCGCGGACGGCACGAACGCCCCCGTGAGCCGGGGCACCGCGGCCTCGCGGGCCTGCCGGGCGAGCCAGCCCGCCACGGCGAACTCCACGCCCCGGCCCAGGACCCGGCAGCTGAGCACCAGGTTCCGTACGTGCCAGACGTCCGTGTCCTTCTCCACCCAGGCCGCGCCGACCACCCCCTCGTCGCCGAAGCGGTCGCGTACCGAGACCGACGCCACCAGGTACGCCGGGTCGGTGAGCATGGCCACCGTGGCCGCCTCGTCGAAGCGCACCCCGGTCAGGTTGAACTGATTGGTGCGGGCCGCCAGCTGCGCGACACGGGCGGCGGTGAACCGGGTGGCCGGCTCGACGGCGACCCTCAGGTCGAGCGCCTTGAGGTAGTCCTCGGTCGAGGCGAATCCGCCGGAGAAGTCGCTGCGCAGGCTCCGCGCCCGGTACAGCTCGGGCCGTTTGCGGTCCGTGCCGGTCAGCTCCGGGACGTCGAACCAGCCGTGCCGCAGCAGGGCGGTGACCAGCCCCGCCGGATCGCCGCCCGCGTCGACGACGGCGACCTCGGGCAGCTGCGCCTCGACCTCCCCGCGCTCGAACGGCGAGTCGTCCATGAAGACCACCGAGGCCAGGCCCAGGCCCAGCGAACCGGCCGCCCGCGTCAGGTTGGCCGACTTGGAGTCCCAGTTGACCACCAGCACCGAGAAGTCGTCGGGGCGCAGCGCCGCCTCCGGGTGCTCCAGCAGCGCCCGGCGCACCGGTTCCTCGTCGTTCTTGCTGGCGAGGACGAGGACGACGCCCTGGTCCCGCAGCCGGCGCGCGGCCCGCTGCAACTCCTTGTACGCCTTGCCGGGGTAGAGGCCGCCGAGGGCGACGCCCTCCGCGCCCACCTCGCCCAGGACCCCGCCCCACAGGGTGTTGTCCAGGTCGAGGGCGAGCACCTTCTTGGACAGCCCCAGCCGGGCCTGGGCGATCCGCCGGACCTCGCGGGCCAGGACGGACAGCGCCGCGTCGGTGTACGGCAGATCGGCGTAGCTGTGCAGGCGGTCGTCGCGGGCCGGTGCCGCGGCGTCGGCCAGCAGCCCGGCGAGGTCCACCACCTCGATCTGGGCGGAGGTCTCGGCCAGCTCCAGCAGTCCGAGGTTGAGCCGGTACCACAGCCGGGTCAGCTCGCCGCGGGCGCGCAGGCTGAGCACGCCGTCGCGGACGTTGCCAGGCAGCGGGACGGTGTGCAGCACCACGGTCGCGTGGGTGGTCGCCAGGGCCGCCGTGACGAGGCCGCCCAGGTGGGCCAGCCGCTGGGTCAGGTGCTCGGCGGCCGTGCCGGGCTCCGCGTGGTCCAGGTCGTCGGGAAGGAAGTACGACGCGTCGAGCAGGCAGCTGACCACGTCGCTGGCGGGGTCGAAACCGCCGGTGGCCAGCGTCAGGTCGAAGGCGCCGTACGGGGCGGTGACGATCTCCGGGAGCGCTCCGGCGGCCACGAGGCCCGCCCGCAGCATCGGTTCGAAGGCGCCGACGGTGCAGCCCGCGACCACCGCGACGCGGGCCGGGCGCAGGTCGCCCGCCGGGTCCGTGAGCCCCGTCAGGGCGCGTCCCGCCCGGCGCAGGGCGGCCGGGTCGTCGATACGGGCCAGGGCCAGCCGGAGCGCGGGGCCGGGGGCCGTGCCGGACGCCACGGCGTCCTTGAGTGCGATGAGCGTCTCGGACATCAGATCCTGACCAGGGTGCAGTACCAGCGCATACCGATCGAGATGCCGATCAGCGCGACCAGGTCGCCGGAGGTGAGTTCGCCGCTCTCGGTCAGCATCGCCAGGGTGGCCAGGTGGTCGGCCGCGCCCATGTGGCCGTGCTGTGCGGCGAGGGCCGCGTTGGTGCGGCTCATCGGGATGCCGAACTCCTCGGAGATCTCCTCGAAGGAGCCCTGGTTGTCGTTGAGGTGGACGACCTTGGTCAGGTCCGCCCGGTCGACGCCGGAGCGGGCGCACGCCTGGTCGACCACCTCCACCAGCCGGCGGTTGAGGGCCTGCACGAAGTCCCGCAGGCCCTTGGGGTCGGCCCGGAAGTGCTCCTGCACCCGCTCCAGGCCGTTGACGTCGCTGCGCGAGGACCAGCCGTCGGGGGCGACCGGGGACACCGCGCCACCGTGGTCCGTACGGAACCAGTCGGCGACCTCGGGGTCGGTGAACTGGGTGGTGGCCAGCCACTGCCCGGCGGTGTGCCCGCGGCGCAGCACGACGGCGCTGGCGCCGTCGCTGTGGATGGAGTTGTTCACCTTCATCCGGTTGCGGTGGTACTCGCTGACACGGTTGACGGCGACGAAGAGGACGTGGGTGAGGTCGGGCTGGGTGGCGAAGAGGCCGGCGACGTTGCCCAGTCCGGTGACGCCGGAGGCGCAGCCCTCGCCGAGCAGCAGGGTCGGCCTGAGGTGGATCTTGAGTTCGCGGGCCAGGGCCGCGCTGGAGTCGAAGTTGAGGTATTCGGGCACGTCGGAGAGGGCGAGGACGACGTAGTCGATGTCGCCGGCGCTCAGCCCGGCCGCGGCGATGGCGGCCCGGCCGGCCTCGGCGGCCAGGTGGGTGGCGGTGACGTCCGGGGCCGCGCGGTGGAAGGTCCGGTAACCCCAGCGGAACACCCGCTCTGGGTCGTCGACGAACTGCCCGGCGGTCGAGGCGACGTCCTGGTCCTCACCGAAGGCGCAGCCGTACCCGGCTATGCCGAACTCTGGAACGGTGGTGGTCACGTGGTCTCCCTGCGGATTGTGCCGCCTCGACGCGCCATCGAGGCGGGTGGTCTATGCCTGGCCGGCGCCCACGCCCGCGTGGGCCAGCCGGCGTTGCTCTTCGAGTGGGGTCTGTTCGATCCGGTTCATGGCCATCCGGATGACGGGCGGGGCCATCAGCGAGGTGACCACCGCGACCAGCACGATCACCGTGTACGTCGCCGTGGTCAGGACGCCGAGCCGCAGTCCGACCAGGGCGATGACCACTTCGACGACGCCCCGGGCGTTCATGCCGCCGCCCAGCGCCACCGCCTCCCACCGGCCGAGCCGGCTGGTGCGGGCACCGAGGTAGGCCCCGGCGAACTTGCCGATGACGGCGAGGGCCAGCGTCGCGGCCCCCATGAGGGCCACCTCGGGACGGGCCAGTTGGGTCAGGTCCATGCGCAGGCCGGCCGAGGCGAGGAACAGCGGCCCGAGCACGCCCATCGTCACCGTGCGCAGCGCGGACAGCTGCGCCGGACGCACACCGCCGGACGCCGCGATCACCACCCCGCACACGAACGCCCCGAACAGCGGTTCCAGGCCCAGGGCGTGGGTGCCCGCGGCGGCGGCCAGGACCAGCACCACGGTCAGCGCGGTGACCGGCCCCTCCCCCTCCGCGCGCCGCGCGAGCGAGAACAGCGCGCGCAGGGGCCGCCGTACGAGCAGGGCGGCCGCGAGCGTACCGGCGATCGCGGCCAGCGACACCAGGACCGTCACACCGGCCGACCCGGCGGTGACCATCGCGGTCACCACCGACACCAGCATCCAGCCCACCGCGTCGTCGATCATGCCGGCGGTGACGGTGAGCTGACCGATGTCGCGGTGCAGCAGGTTCATGTCCATCAGCGTCTTGACGATCACCGGTATGGCGCTGACGCACATCGCGACGCCGAGGAACAGGGCGAAGACGGTGCGGTCGCCGTTCGGTCCGAACAGCGCGGCCGGCAGGAACAGCCCCAGTGCCAGGCCCAGGCCCAGCGGCACGACCAGGCCGAAGAGGCTGACCCGGACGGCCGTCGCGCCCTGACGCCGGACGAGCCCCAGGTCGAGGTGGAGCCCGCTGACGGCGACCATCAGCAGGACACCGAACTGGCCCACCGCGTCCAGGAGATGAGCCTGGTCCGCCGCGCTCGGGAACAGCCACTGCGACAGGGGCGGCACGAGGTGCGCCAGGACCGACGGTCCCAGCAGCACCCCGGCACACAGCTCCCCCACCACCGCCGGCCAGCCGAGGCGGACCGCGAGGCGGCCCAGCAGCAGGGCGAGGCCCAGCAGCGCGGCGAGCTGGAGCAGCAGGACGAGGAGGGTGTGGCTGCCCAGCGGTGGGACGGGCAGCGCCGCCTGGAGAAGGGCCGGGTCAGTCCTCAAGGTAGTACCAGTTCTCCGGGCTGATCATGCCGAACGGGTTGACGGGCTCGAAGCCGTGCAGGTCCTCGGAGACCTCGAAGAGCCGGATCGGGAAGTTCGGGGTGAACAGCACCGGCACCTGCTCGGCGATGTAGTCCTGGTAGTCGTAGAGGGCCTGCGGGTCGTCGGTGGTCACCGAGGCGTCGATCAGCCGGTCGGCCTCCGCGTCGCTGTAGTGGCCGAAGTTGCCGCCCGCGCCGGTGCTGAAGAGGATCTCGCCGGTGGGGTGGTGGAAGACCCAGCCGCCGTTCCAGCAGCACGCCTCCCACAGGCAGTCCGGGCCGGCCTCGCAGGGGGCGTCCTCCGCGACCAGCACCGATCCGTAGACCTCTTCGAGCCGTACGTCGATTCCGGCCTTGGCGGCGTCCGCGCGCAGCTGCCGCATCAGCCGGGTCAGGGCGGGGCGGCCCTCCGCGTAACGCAGCAGGAACGTCAGCTCGGTGCCCGCCGGGATGCCCTCGCCTGCCTCTCCGGGACCGGTGCCGGGCCGGACGCAGACGGCGGGGGTGACGCTCGTGTCCCAGCCGTTGTCCTCCAGCAGCCGTCGGGCGTGGTCGACGTCGAAGGGCAGCGGCCAGGCGCCCTCGCGCTGCCGGGGCGAGACGAAGTCGGTCGCCGGGTACATCGGGACCGGGCCGTTCTGCCGGTAGGCGTAGCCCTGGTAGATGTCGCGGACCGCGGCGTCCTGGTCCAGGCAGGACTGGAGGGCCTGCCGGAAGTACGTCTGGTGGAAGAGTTTCCCGCGGACCGTGGGGTTGTTGTAGTTCAGCGCGGTGTAGCGGATGCAGTAGGCGGTCTGGGGTACCAGGCGGTAGTTGTCGAGGGGGTTGGGGCCGCCCTTGTCGGGGCTGGTGGTCGGCTCGGTGGCGAAGCTCAGCGGCAGGTAGCCGACCTGGATCGCGTCCTTGCCGCGCGGGCCGCGCCGGAGCATCTCGTACTGCTCCTCGTCGGAGAAGGTCGGCACCTGCCGGAACTCGTCGAGGTAGGGCTTGTTGGGCCCCGAGTAGCTCTCGTTGGGTACGAAGGTCACCACGCCCTCGACGGTGTAGCTCTTGAGCCGCCAGGGGCCGCTGACCGTGGACCAGACGGGGCTGTCGGCCCACCGGGTGCGGTGCGCGTTGCCCTCGTCGACGATGTCGCCCTGTTCGGCCATGAGGTAGGCGTAGACCGCCTCGACGTCGGCCGGGTCGCCGGAGGCGTTGGCCGGCCCCTCGGCGGTGCGGTCCCAGGACTTCGGCAGCGGGGTGATGGTGCTGAGCTGGTTCATCAGCACCCACCGCTGGGAGTACGGGCGGTCGAACGTGAAGTAGACGGTGTCCTCGCCCCACTTGCCGTAGTCCGTCAGGTTGTCGGGGAAGTAGCCGGGGACGTACTCGCCGTAGCGGTCGCCCTTGACCTTCATCAGGTTGACCCAGAACAGCACGTTGTCGGCGCACAGCGTCTCGCCGTTGCTCCACTTCCAGGGCTTGACCTTGATGGTGACGGTCAGGCCGTCCGCGCTCCAGCGGGGCTGCTCGCCGATGCTGCGGTCCCAGTCCGGTTCGGGCAGGCCGTCGCTCCCGAAGTAGTAGAGGGTGCTGTACATGAGCGCCTGGAACTCCAGGACGTTCCGGGTGCCCATGCGTTCGGCCGGCGTGAAGGGGAAGATCACCGCGGGCGGGAAGCCGGGGGCGCAGGCCCAGGTGACGGTGCCGCCCCGCTTCGGCTTGCGTTCCTTGGCAGCAGTCATCGTCGCGTTCCGTCCTCGGTGGTGGCGGTGCGGTCCGGTGCGCCGGCGCCGGCCGGGGCGCCGCCGGGACCGCGGATCTCCTCGATGCACGAATCGCCGCTGGCGGCGTGCGCGCCGAACCTCTCCCAGCGTTCGGCCAGCCGGACACGGCCGTCCGCGAGGACCTCGGGCCGCGACCGGCACCGGCCCGAGACGACGGCGCCGTCGGTCAGTACGACGCAGTACGCGAACTCCAGCGCGCCGTCCGGGGCGCAGACGCCGCTCAGGACGCCCCGGCGGGCGTCGCCGCCGGTGAACTCGCCCCAGAGCAGGTCGCCTTCCTGGTGGTAGACGGCGACCCGGCCGGACTCGCCCGGGTCCGCGCCGACGGGCCGGAACCTCCTGCCGTCGTAGTTGATCATTGCGGCTCCAGAGTGACGGTGATCTTGGCGGCGTAGTCGTTCATCCGGCGCATGGCGTCGTCCAGCGAGGTGCCCGTCGTGCCCAGGAAGCCGAAGATGGTGTTGCCGTTCGGCGGCCGCAGGATGACGTCGCCGGGCCGGGCGGTGATCTTGAGCAGGAAGGTGTGCTCCGACTCGGCGACCTCCGCCGGTACGTCCACGTGGTGCACCGTGCCCGCGTCGCAGATCAGGCACATGGCGGTGATGTGGGTCCCGGTCGGCCGGTAGTGCCGCACCTCGGGCTTGACGCCCAGGCCGACGTCCACGACGGCCTTGACCGGGTCGTAGCCGGCCGTCAGCCGGGAGATCTCGTCCAGCCCGCCGCCGCCCACCCGGGCCGCGATCTCCAGCAGGTAGGGCTTGCCCCCGTGGAAGCGGACCTCCGCGTGGCCGACGCTGCGGCGCAGCCCCTGCGCCCGGCAGCCGGCCGCGACCACCTCGTGGACGGCCTTGAGGTCGGCCGGTGACAGGGAGGTCGGCGCGTGGTGCACATCGTCGTCGTAGGTGCCGTTCTCCTCGGTCACGCGGTCCACCACCGAGCCGAGGTAGACCTCGTCGTCCCAGGCCAGTACCTCCATCAGGTACTCACGGCCGTCCAGGTACGACTCGACCAGCAGCCCGTTGGGGCCCAGGTCCACGCCGGACGCCTCGGAGCGGGCCCAGAAGAGGTCCTGGATGCCCTTGGCGGCCCGCTCGTAGCGGTCCACCAGCTCCTCCGGCGTATCGATCTTGAAGACGAAGTGCGAGCCGGCGCCCATGGTCGGCTTGAGGATGAGCGGGTAGCCGAAGTCCTCGGCCGCCTGCCGGGCCTCGTCGAGCGAGTCCACCAGGCGAAACCGCGGATGCGGGGCGGCGGCCCGCTCGTGGGCCCGGCGCATCAGGTACTTGTTGCGGCACGCGATGGCGGCCTCCTGCCCGATGCCGGGCAGGCCCAGCGCCTCGGCCACCGCCGCGGCCGTGATGACCGCGGACTCCGAGAAGGTGATGACGCCGTCGAACCGTTCGGTGCGGTGCCACTCCTGGGCGGTCTTGACGATGGTGTCCAGGTCGCGGGTGCCGGCGAGCCGGTACTTCTCCTGCGGCCAGAAGTCCTCGGTCCCCTCGCCGTTGAGGACGTACAGGTCGATGCCGTGGCTCTGCACCTGCCGGTAGCGGGATATGTAGTAGTCCAGGTACTGCGTGGTCTCGATGGTGAGCAGCTTCACGTGGCACTCCATGCCTCGGTGTGGCACTCGGGGTTGTCGCGCGGGCGGCGCGCGACCGGGGCGCGCGGTGGCGTCAGCCGTGCGTAGCGGCGCTCTCGGGCAGCCGGGGCAGCCGGAACGGCGCGATCTTCTCCACCGCCGGGGCGCCGGACAGGCCGAGGTCGACACCGTCCTCGGCGGCCTGCCGGCCCACGTCCACGAGAATCGGCGCGGACCAGGCCAGCAGGGTGCGCACGGCCAGCAGGAAGTCGCCGGGAGCGGCGAACCCGGCCGCGGTGTCGCGCAGTTCGGCGGTCCGCTCGGCGATCAGCCGGGCCGCGCGGGCCAGGCTGAAGGTCTCCGGCGTGAAACAGGCGCGCAGCCGCGCGGCGAACCGCGCGTCGGCTCGGCGCCCCTCGTCCGTGACGGGCAGCAGTTCCTGGAAGTCGCGGCCGGCCAGCGCGGTGTCCACGACCGCGGCCAGTTCGTTCCACGCGCCGGCCAGCGGGCGGGCGGCCAGCTCGGCCGGGTCGAAGTTGGTGCGCTCCCGCTCCGGCGCGGTCAGCGCCAGGTAGTAGCGGGCGATGTCCCGGGGCACGTCGGCGACCAGGTCGCCCGCCCTGATCAGGTGGTTGCGGCTGGTGGAGAACTTGGCGTGCTCCAGCTCGTAGAACTCGTTGCACACACTGGCGTACGGCCGTATGTAGCGGTCGCCGTGCGCGAGCAGCAGCACCAGGTCCATCACGGACCAGTGGTACACGTTGTCGAAGCCGTGGAAGTAGACCAGCTCCGCTTCCCGGTCCGCCTTCCAGAACGCGTCGTACGGCAGGTCCGCCGGGCTGCCGTGCGCCCACCACGTGGCGTACATCGACGCCGGCATGGCCTCCGCCCACGGGTAGACGATCTGCCCGGCGAAGTCCTCGAAGGGCGCCGGGACGCCCCAGGTGCCGGGGAAGGTGACCGGGATGTCCGGCAGCGGACGCGCCAGCAGCTCGCGGGCCAGGCGCAGCGGGTGCGGGCGCCAGCGGCCGGCGACGGCGTCCAGGTGCGCGGTCAGCTCCGCGCGGTACTCCTCCATCGGCAGGACGAGGAGGCGCTCCTCGCGGAAGACCACCGTCTCCTGCGGGTCGAGGGAGTGGCGCGGGTCGAGCAGTTCGTCGAAGTTGTTCGGGTGGCCGCAGTCCTCGCAGGCGCCGCCCCCGCTGGACGCGTCGCAGGCCGGGCAGCGGCCGGTGAGCAGGCCGTCGTAGAGGTAGCGTCCGCTCTTCTCGGCATACGGCAGCCGCACCGTGCGCTCCCGGAGCCGGCCCGCGTCGCGCAGGTCCCGTACGAAGGAGGTGATCGCGGCGCGGTAGCGGTCGTCGACCGGCGGCAGCACCCGCCCGGCGGGGGCGGTCAGCTCGATGCCGAGCGCGGTCAGGGACTGCTCGATCGCGGCCGTCGACCGGTCGCAGAGCAGCTGGGGGGACAGGCCCTGGCGGACCGCCGTGGTCAGCACGTAGCTCTGGCTGTTGTCCGTCACCGTGGTGTACGTCGCCCGGACGCCGTCCGCGCGCAGCTGGCGGGCGTAGATGTCGGCGGCGAGGTATGGACCGGCCATGTGCCCGACGTGCAGGTCCCCGTTGGGGGTCGGGGTGGCCGCGATGATGATCACCGAACGGTCGGGGGCGGTCACGGCCGCGTCCCCGGGGCAGCGGCCTCGGCGCCCGTGGCACCGGAGGCGGTCCGGTGGCGTGCGGCGAAGCGGTCCGTCATGTCGGCGTCCCACCACAGGGCGTACATCTCGAAGTCCTCGTCCGAGTCGTTGACGAGCTGGTGCTCGGTCCCCGGGACGAAGTGGATGATGTCGCCGGCGGTGAACGGGACGCGCCGGCCCTCGACGAGGATCTCCGCGGCGCCGCTGACCGCGATCCAGATCTCGTACTCGTGGTGGCCGTGGGCGCCCGACGAGACGCCGGGCGCGGCCACGCACCACGAGCCCTCGAAGGGGGCGTTCAGCTGCGGCCAGGGCATCAGCCGCTGGGCTCGCAGCTGGTTGTCCAGCTTCAGCTCGCCGCGTCGCAGCGAGCGGATCTCCATGGGCACAGTCTTTTCTCCACTCGGTGTCTGTGGTGCGGGGAATTCCTCAGCCGACCTCGGCGAGCAGCCGGTCGCCGGTCCGGTCCGCCAGGAGTCCGTCGACGATGTCCTGGGCCCGGCTGGCGAGGACGCTCAGCAGCGAATCGGCGATTCCGTGGGTGGCCTCGTTGACCCCCTGGAGGAAGCAGGAAGCGCCGTCGCAGTCCGGCACCCGGAGTCGGTAGCCGCGGTCGACGACCGTTTTCTGCAGCCCCAGGGAATCCGACAGGCCCTGGATGAGCCGCGGCATCGCGCTGTTGAATCCGGTGCCCAGCAGCACCGCGTCGCAGCGCAGCTCGCTCGGCAGTCCGGTACGCCGGTCCTTGAGCGACAGCACGATCTCGTCGTCGTCCGTCCGGGAACCGGTGATGTCGGTCATCGTGGTGAGGAAAAGCCGCTCCCCGCCGTTCAGACGTTCCAGGTACCGCTGCCGGTAGAGGGTTTCGAGCATGCCGGGGGCGAGACCGCCGTAATTGCTCAGGTGCATTTCCTGGAGGAGCTGGCGCCGCGCCTCTTCGGGGGCGGCGTGGAAGTCGTTGACGAACGACGAGTAGAAGATCTCGTTGGTGAACCTCGACGACTCGTAGTTCTTCAGCCCGATCGAACGCATCACCATCGTGACGCGCGCCTCGGGGAAGCCCTGGTGCGCCGCCCACGTCAGTTCGGCGGCGCTCTGCGCCCCGCCGACGACGACGATGTGGCGGGTGCCGGCGGCGTCCAGCTTGGCGATCTTCTCGCTGAACTCGGCGCTGTGGATGAGCCGGTCGGCCGGCAGGTTGTGCAGCTCGGCCGGGATGCGCGGGTCCCGGCCCGCGCCGATCGACACGCTGCGGGAGGTCAGCGCGGTGCCGTCGGCGAAGCTGGTGCGCCAGCCGTCGACCCGGCCGGCGCCGTTGCGGGTCGGGGCGATCTGCACGGCGCGCCGGCCGTACTCCACCCGTACGTCGGACAGCGAGTCGGCGACCCACCGGAGGTAGTTCGATATCTCCTGGCGGTAGGGGGTGAAGGTCCCCAGGTTGATGAATTCGTCGAGCCTGCCGACCGCGTGCAGGTAATTGACGAAGGAGAACTTGCTGCGCGGGTTGCGAAGCGTCACCAGGTCCTTGAGGAAGGACACCTGACTCTGTGTCCAGGGCAGCAGCATGCCGCGCTGCCAGGCCACATCGGCGTGTTCCTCGACCAGCAGCGTGTTCTTCGCGATATCGCTTCCGGTGCGTTCTTCCATGGCCACGGCAAGGGCCAGGTTCGCCGGTCCTGCGCCTACGGCCAGGACTTCTACGTCATGCTCCGTCAAGACATTCTCCCATCACGGGCAATTGG
Organism: Streptomyces sp. NPDC059788; assembly: GCF_042732265.1. Taxonomy (NCBI): domain Bacteria; kingdom Bacillati; phylum Actinomycetota; class Actinomycetes; order Kitasatosporales; family Streptomycetaceae; genus Streptomyces; species Streptomyces sp. NPDC059788. The sequence goes on from NZ_JBHWHY010000020.1 coordinate 17,979, forward strand.
GCGGGCCTGCACGGACTCACGGAACGGGATACTAGCGCGATGAATGAGAAATCGAGAGGGCCGGGAAAGCCCGCGCCATGTTCATGTTCCATTTTCCGGCAGGCCGGAACAGGGCACGAAAAAATACCGCCGAGAATGGCGGAGGAAGAAGGCTGATAATGCCCGCGGCAGGCGGCGGCCGCTAAGGACGGCGGCGCGGCAGGGATTCGCGGGACAGTGGTTCCGGGGCACCGCGCTTCGCGGAAACCGGGTGTCAGGTCAGGCGGAACACAGTGTGCGGGCCGCCAGCCGGCCGGCGGCCAGGGCGGTCTTCGCGGCCCCTCCCCCGCCTCCGGCGAAGGTGTACAGCGCGCTGTCCGGCCGGCAGCCGCGCAGCGCCAGGCCCCCGCGCCCGCCGACGGGGTAGCAGTCGAGCGAGGCCACCGTGCGCGCTCCCGGGCCGGGCCAGGCCGTCAGCCCGAGCCGCAGGCCCGCGCACTCGGCGACCCGTCTGGCCAGCGCCGGGTCGCGGGCCACCTCGTCCGGCCCCACGCCCCAGCGGGTGGTGGGCAGCCCCAGCAGCATCTGGCCGGTGCCGACCGGCCGCCCGTACAGACCGGAGGTCTCGTCGACGAAGGCACCGAGGCCCCGCGGCACCGTCCGGCCCAGGGTGTACTGGATCTGGCGGGTGCTCAGCCCCTGGTCGGGCAGCCCCCACCGGTCGAGGAGGTGCGGCGTCCACGGCCCGGTGGCGAGCACCACCGCGTCGTAGCGGCGTTCGACGCCGAGGCCGAGGCGCAGGGCCGGGCCGGGCAGGACGCCCAGCACGGGTTCACAGCGCAGGGTGCCGCCCAGGTCGGCGACGGCTCTCAGCAGGCTGTCGCGCAGCCGCCCCGGCGACACGTGTCCGGCGTGCCGTTCGCGCACGCACCAGGTGCCTTCGGGCAGGCCGCGGAAGGGGGCGAGACCGGCCGCCGGCCGCAGTTCGGCCGAGCCGGGCAGCAGCGCGTCCACGGTCCGCAGCGTGCCGCGGGCCCGGTCCACGTCCGCGTCGGGCGGCAGCAGGTAGGTCGAGGTGCCCTCCTGGTAGCCCGCCCAGTCCCGCAGCCGCGGGTCGCCGCGCAGCTCGGCCAGGCTCTCGGCGGCGAGGCGCCCGGCGTCCGGGTCGGTGTCGAACCCGCGGACCAGCCCGCCGGAGGCGCCGGTCGCGTCCCGCCACCGGCCCGCTCCCGCCACGAACACCGTCACCGACGCGCCGCGCTGCGCCAGGCGCCAGCCGAGGGCCGCCCCGGCCAGTCCGCCGCCGACGATCGCGGCCCTCATGCCGGCCGCTCCGTCCGGTCGTACTGCACCAGTTCGACGAGCAGGCCGGCGGGCCGCTTGGCGTAGACGAACGCGACCCGCATCCCCGGTCGCGCACCGGCCTTCGGCTCCGTGTCGACCGGTACGAAGCCCGCCGTCCGCAGCCGGCCCAGCTCGGCCTGTACGTCGTCGACCTCGAAGGCCACGTGGTACAGCCCCGGCCCGTGGCGGTCCAGGTGGCCCTGGACCGCGGCGGTGGAGCACAGCGGCGCGACCAGCTCCACCGCGGCCCCGCCCGCGTCCGCGCCCGGCGACCAGAAGTCACAACTGACGCCGTACGCCTCGGCCGTACCCGTGTCCGACCGGACGAGCCCGAGGTCGGACAGCAGCTGTCCCGCCGCCGCCGGATCGCCCGTCGCCACTCCCACATGATCGAACCGAATGATCATTTCAGGTCCTGGAAGTCGAGCTGACGGGTGCGGCTGTTCAGCTCGACGGCGAGCCGCTGCCATTCGTCGGCGCACTCCTTGGCGAGGCCGGCCACGGTCGGCAGGAGGTGCTGCGGCAGGTCGCCGAGTTCGAGTTCGGCCTCGTTCGCGGTGACCAGGCAGCGGCGGAGCCAGATCAGCATGGAGCGGCCCCGCTCGGAGAAGCGCAGCGAGGGATCGCGCTGGAGTCGCTCCATACGGACGTAGACCGGGCCGCCGTACGCGGCCCCGGACCCGCGGGCGGTCCCCGGGGGCCGCGGCTGCTGCCCCGCTCCCCCGGGCTCGCCGACCGGCCCGGAGATCCGTGACGTCACGTCCGGGGCTCGCCGGTTGTCCAAGGGGTACGCCACGCGTGCCACGTTGCGCGGCGGCGGCGTCTTCTTGGCCTCCGCCTCGTCCGGGGAGACGTGGTCGGCGCAGGCGTCGATGCGGCACCCGGTGTCCGTGCTCCCCGACGGTTCCGCCGGCCGGCCCCGTTCGACCTGCACGCGCAGGCTGTGCGCCGTACCGACGGACACCCCGGCCTCGCGGGCGATCTCCCGTACGGTGGCGCCCGGCCGCTCCTTGATGACGGCCAGTGCCCGGCGCCGCCCCTCCTCGAAGCTCAGCGGCCGGACGCGGCCGTCCCTGCCGAGGCGCGTGTTCGGCTGCGGGTTCTCCTCACTCGAACGTCCGCGCAGGGCGCCGACGGTCTTGGCGGACAGTCCCGTGATGCGGGCGATCACCCGGTCCGACTGCTCGGGCTGGAGCTGGATGACGCGGCCGGCGGCCGCCTTGCGCTCGGCCAGGGAGAGCGGCAGACCGTGCGCGGTGTTGGCCTGGATGCCCACCACATACGCTTCCGCCTCGGTCCCGTCGAAGAACTCGACGTCGATGTACTTGCGCTGTTGCAGCAGCGCCGCCCGCAGCCGGTGGCTGCCGTCGATGACGCGCATGGTGCGCCGGTGTACGAGGATCGGGGGCAGTTCGCTGTCGGTTTCGGCGAGGCGCCTGATATGCGCCTCGTCCTGTTGGACGAAGCGGGGCGATTCTCCTGGGAGAATCGCCGATATCAAGACTCTTTCCTTCTGACCCATTTGCGCTCTCCCGCGTGGTGTTTGCGGCGAAAGGACCTTTGCTCTGCGGCTGCACAGGTACAGCTGATTGCTTCTGCCGGGATGCGGCCGCGGCCGGCCGGCGTAGGGGGGATCGGGATATGCCGGTTGCCGGTCCTCGGTGTCCTCCGGGACCGGCCTCGGAAAGGCTCTTCGCGCGTCGGCCATCCCGGGCCCCGCGCCCTCGGCCGTGAACTGCGAGGGCGCGCGGAACGGGCCGACGGTGCCGTCAGCTGGTATGGACGACCAGGGCGGACTCCGCCGCGTCCAGTGCGGCGAGGGCCTCGGTACGGGTGGGCGCGGCGACCGTCACGTAGGCGATGCGCCCCCACACCGTGCCCTTGGGCGGCGGTGAGACCACGGCGCCCGGCCGGGCCACCACCACGGCCTGGTCGACGGCCGGGGGGAGTTCGCCCCGGAAGGCGACCTCCCCGAGGGTGGTGTCCTCCTCGTCCACGTAGAAGAAGCGGACGGCGGTGACCTGCTGCCGGGTCGGCCGCAGGTCCGGAGGCAGCCCGCACGCCGCCGAGGCGGCCGCGAGGCCGGGGTCGATGCCGGTGGCCAGGTGGCCGAGGCAGGGGATGAGGTCGCCGCCGAGCCGGCCGTTGACCTCGATGAGCCGGGGGCCGTCGGCGGTGAGCATGAACTCGGTGTGCGTCCAGCCGTCGGTGAAGCCCAGCGCGGCGTGTGCCTCGGACAGCACCCGGCGCAGCTCCGGGTCGGTCAGCAGCGGGTCCGCCGCGTCGACGAAGTGGCCGATCTCCTCGGCGTACGGCGGGTATCCGACGACCTTGCGGCCGATGAAGACCGGGGTGACCTCGCCCTGGTGCACGACCGCGTCGACGCTGATCTCCTCGCCGTGCACACACTCCTCGACCAGGTACGGCTCCGGGGAGTTGTACACGACCCCCTCCGGCAGTGCGATGGAGCTGGTGAAGCCGAAGCCCGCGCGGAGCGCGGCGGGGCCGTCCACCTTGATGACGCCGAGGCTGGCGCCGAGCCCGCGCGGCTTGAGGACGACCGGGTAGCCCAGCCGTCCGGCGGCCGAGAGGGCCTGTTCGACGGTGCCGACGGGCACGGAACGCGGCTGCGGCACGCCGGCGGCGTCCAGCGCCGCCCGCGTCTGCGCCTTGTCGCGCAGCCGCCAGATGACCGCGGGGTCACCGTTCGGCAGGCCGAGGGCCTCGGCCACGTACGCGGTGGCGTGGATGCGCGTTTCGTCCCAGCAGAGCACTCCGCTTATGGCCGTGGCGGCGTGCAGCTTTTCCGCCGCGGCGGCCATGGCGAAGCCGTCGCAGGTGTTCTCCAGCACGGTCGAGCCGTCCAGGTACGGGACTTCCCAGGTCGGCTGCGACTCGTGAAAGAGGTGAATACGGAATTCCTTGCCGATCGAACGGAGCAAATATTCGCGGTAGGGCTGCATTCCCGATCCGACGAGAAGCAGCAGCGGCAATCCCGCCTCATGATCCACAGAAATTCCCACGTCTCGAACTCCCCCTCCACGCCTTTTCTGTCGCCCACTCGGTCAGCGACCGAAGATCACCTAATTTGTGACTCAGAACGCAGGGATCGAGACTACCCAGGGCATCAGGGCAATGTCGAGGGAGTGGCAGGAGTGACTGGTGTGACAGAAGTGATGCGAAGAAGCCTTTGCGCAATGCCCGCCCGGACTCCCGGAACACGTCCTTCCGGATTCCTCGCCAGACCTCATCACGCCTGGTCAGCGAGGTCGCTTCGCCCCCTGCCCACCGGTCGACGGCGCCTCGTACGACGACTCCTTCAACGTACAACTGAAGAATGTCCGCGCTCGAACAGCGCCGCCGGAAGCCGCCCCCGCCCGCCACCGGCCGAATCTCCACAGTCGGCCCTGCGGAATTTGCTCACAGAAGTGGAATGTTTAGGTCCGACCAACGCCGGATCTGCTGCATTGACGTGTACAGACCGTCACCCGAATAATTCCCCAGGCCCTGCCCGGGGCCTTCCGGCGACCTACTCCAGCGAATGGTTCACGCCACTGTCCGCCCCGGGGGCCGCAGCCGTCTTCGAACCCTTGTCTGCACAGCGGGACACCCCGCTGAAAGAGGTGGAACATGCCCAGTCTCACCAAGGCCGAGGCGACCGACCGCGCCGCCACGGTCGCCGTGGACTCCTATCACGTGGCTCTCGACCTCACCGGTCAGGAGGTGTTCCGCTCCGTCACCACCATGCGATTCCGGTCAGAACTGCCGGACGCCGAGACCTTCGTCGACCTGCGGCCGTCGGCGCTGCACTCCGTCACCCTCAACGGCACCCCGCTGGACCCCGGCCGGCTGGCCGACGGCCGGTTCCCCCTCGACGGCCTCGCCGCCGACAACGAGCTGATCGTCACCGCCGACATGCGCTACTCCCGGAGCAACGAGGGCCTGCACCGCTACACCGACCCCGCCGACGGCGAGGTCTACGTCTACGGCTTCCCCTACGTCGACCAGGCGCCGCGCATCTTCGCCTGCTTCGACCAGCCGGACCTCAAGGCGCCCTTCACCTTCGACCTCACCGTCCCCGCCCACTGGCGGGTGCTGGCGACCGGCGAGGCCACCGAAATCAGCCCCGGCCACTGGCGCGCCGGCCCCACCGTGCCGCAGGCGACCTACCTGACCACGGTGGCCGCCGGCCCGTACGCCTCGTACCACACTCAGCACCGCGGCACCCGGCTCGGCCTGCACTGCCGGGCCTCCCTCGCCGACGCCCTCAAGGACGACCTCGGCGAACTCTTCGAGGTCACCCGTCAGTGCCTGGACGAGGGACACCGGCTCTTCGGCTCCCCGTACCACCTGCCCGCGTTCGACCAGCTCTTCGCCCCCGAGTTCAGTGTCCTGTCCCTGGACCACCCCGGCCTGGTGCTGATGCGCGAGAGTTACGTCTTCAGCTCCGGCGCCACCGACAGCGAGCGCGAGACCCGGGCCGTCGTCCTCGCCCACGGCATCTCCCTGATGTGGATGGCCGGACTCGTCACCAGCGCCTGGTGGGACGACCTCTGGCTCGGGCAGACCTTCGCCGACTACCTGGCCCACCGGGTCACCAGCGAGGTCACCCGCTTCACCGGCCCGCCGACCACATTCGCCGCCCGCCGCAAGGGCCAGGCGTACGCGGCCGACCAGCGCCCGTCCACGCACCCGGTCAGCCTCCAGGCCCAGGACGTCGCCTCCGCCCTCCTCGACCTGGACCGCATCTCCTACTTCAAGGGCCACTCCGCGCTCCGCCAGCTCGCCACCGTGATCGGCGACGAGGCGCTGCGCGCGGGGCTGCGTACCTACATCGAGCGGCACGCCTACTCGACCGCCACGTACCGGGACTTCCTCGACGCCCTCGGATCAGCCCTGGGCGAGGACGGACTCGACCTCGACCGCTGGTCCGACGCCTGGCTCACCTCGGCCAACGTCAACACCCTGCGCCTGGAGCTGGCCACGCAGGACGGCACGATCACCTCGGCCACCGTCCACCAGAGCGCCCCCGACAGCCACCCGGTGCTGCGTCCGCACACCCTCGACATCGGCCTCTACACCGCCGCCGAGGGCCGAACCGCCCTGGTACGCGCCGCGATCGACGGCGACCGCACCGCGATACCGGACCTGGTCGGCCTGCCCGCACCCGAACTGGCCCTGCTCAACGACGGCGACCTCACCTACGCCAAGATCCGTCTGGACGAGCGCTCGCTCGCCGCGCTGCCCGCGCTGCTCCCGGCCCTGTCACCGATCAACCGGGCGATGGTGTGGGCCTCGCTGCTGCTGGCCGTGCAGGACGGCGCCCACCCGGCCGAGGAACACCTGTCGCTGGTGGCCGCGATGGTGGCCGTGGAGCCGGAGCTGCCCATCCTGACCGAGGTGCTGGAGCAGGCCCGCTTCGACGTCGCCGACCGCTTCCTGCTCCCCGCCCGCCGGCCGGCCGCACTCGCGCGCGTCGCCGCCGCGCTCCGCGAACGGCTCGCCCGCACCGGGCCCGAGGACCAGACCGCGCTGACCCTCTTCCGCGCGCTCGTCGACTTCACCGACGACACCGCCGAACTGCGCCGCTGGCTCGGCACCGAACCCGGGACACCGGCCCCGCTCCCCGCCGGCCTGCACCTCAGCAGCGACCTGGCCTGGCGCATCCGGCTGCGGCTCACCGTTCTCGGCGCCCTGGGTTCACATGAGCTGACGGCGGCGCACGCCGCGGACGTCGGTTCCGGGGCGGACGAGGGCGCGGCGAAGTGCCGTGCGGCGCTGCCCGACCCGGCCGCGAAGGAAGCCGCCTGGCAGCAGCTGCTCTCCTCGGAGGAAGTCTCCAACTACGAGCTGCTGGCCCTGGCCGACGGCTTCTGGCACCCCGAACAGGCCGCCCTGACCGCCCCCTACGTCGAGCGCTTCTTCACCGAACTCCCCGCCGCGGCGGCCCACTACGGCGACCTGACCCTCGACCTCCTGATCAAACACCTCTACCCCAAACACGCCGCCACCCCCGAGACCCTCACCGCAGCCCAAAACCTCCTGGCCCACCCCACCCTGCCCGCCGCCCTGCGCCGCGCCGTCAACGACCTGACGTACGACCTGTCCTGCGCACTGAAGGTCCGCAGCGGCGCGCAAAAGAACTGACCCGCCCCTCACCTGACATCGAGGAAACCCCTGCACGCCACACCGCCTCGCGCTCCCGAAGCGCGGGGCGGCACCGCTCCACTTGGGAGGCGGAACCGGTCCGGCAAGTGAAACGGGATTTCCGCACAGGTCGCCCCACCTGCCAGGGCGATAGCGCAACGGGAAGAATCTCTCCTTCAATTACCAAACCGGTATGCCGTCGCGCAGGTACGTGGTTCTGTCTCCGGCCAACGCGGCGACCGCGGCGTCAAAGCGCCTGGCCAATCGCGCTCTGACCCTGGCCCCGACTTCCGACTGCGCCACGAATGCCACATCACCCACTTCGGCGTCCCGAGGTTGCAGGGGCAGCTCTTCGGCAAGGACCCCACCGTCAAAGATGAACGACAGCTGATCATCCCAAGGACCGTGCGGTGGCACCCAATCGACGACAAGCAGGCCTGCCAACGCGACCGCGATGCCCAGCTCTTCCTTCACCTCTCGCACGGCCGCGTCTTCAGGCGCCTCATTGGCTTCCGCCATGCCCCCGGGAAGGTCCCACCCCGGCTTATAGGTCGGTTGCACAATCAGGAATTCCCCATGAGCGTTGCGGAACAGCACGTCCGCACCGACACGCTTGCGGGCCTGCTGGGCGTTCCCCTCTGCAAGGTAGGCGTTCCACGCTTCGGGATCGTCAGGTGTCGGCCTCATGGGCGAGTCCTCCCCTGTGGGGCGAAATGATGTCCGCGAGCAGCAACCGTCTGGTCCGGGCCGCTTCGTCGAACCGATTCAAGAAGGTGCGGACCGGCGGGTACTCGCGATGAGCGGCCAGCACGTCACGCAGCTCGGCAAGTTGATTGACGAAGCGCACTGATCCAAGGGTCGGACTCGTGGCCAAAAGCTCGTAGCCGCAGTGTACGACCGCGTCCAGGTCAGCTCGTCGTGCGTGCAGATCTACCAGTGTGATCCGACTGAGAGCCTTTGAGCGGGTACGCCCTTCTCCCCGAAGCCTCACCGCCTCCTCGGCGTACCCCAGGGCTTCGTTGTGGAGAGACAAGCCCGCGAAGGCGAGAGCTGATTCGCTGGTCAGCGCGGCCATGTCGAACGGGCTGATCCAGTGGTGCGAGTCGTCGGCTGCCGCCTGAAGGCTGTCCTGGGCCATGCCCAGTGCTCGCATGGCCGGCTGCCGCTGCCCCGTAGCAGCGAGGGCTCTGGCGGACATGGTGTGCAGGCGTGCTACCAAACTGGGGACCCTGGGGCATCGTTCCAGGTGCTCGAAGCCACTGCGGGCCCAATGCGCTGCTGTGTCCGGGTGGCCTGCCTGAAGGGCGAGGTGGCTGTTGCTGGCGGCGATATTGGCTACCAGCAGTACGTCTCCAGATGCTTGCGACAGGAGCATCGCCTTGGCGAAGTGCCTCTCCGCCAAGACATCCCATCCGGAGTCGTGGGCCATCCAGCCGGCCATCTCCGTCATCGCTGCCGCCGCGGCGAAGACAGACAGGTCGACACGGGCATCCAGTAACCGGCGCGAGACCCGCTCCCTCAGGTGGTTCACAACAGCCGCGTACAGGCGCCCTCCGCCCGTCTGCCGGTCTGCACTGCGGAAAGCGCCCATTACTTCCAAGTCGCCACCGCTGGGTGGTTCTGCGGCCTGGCGGGACTCGACAGCTGAGGGCTCCCACGGTCTTCGGGCCAAGCCGAGAAGGTGCCCCGGAACGTGCAGGGCGTCTGCGATCTGCTCAAAGATCGCCAGTTTCTCAACCCGACTCCTGCCGTTCATGTACTCGTACAACCGACCTTGGGTGATGTGCACGGCCGCCGCGAGTTGGCGGGTGCTGTGCCCACGGTGATTGAGCATCTTGAAGAGCCGCCCCATGTCCCGTTGGGCGCAGGCGTCCCGGAACCGTAGGTCGTCCAGTAGGCCGGCCACTGTTACACGAAGGTCTTGCGGCTGGGACATCTGCGGCACCCCCCTTGCGGCGTAGCGGCGATCATGCCATTTGTTGCCCTGCGTGACTCCGAGCCGGAGTCACCCGTTGGAGTCCTCCGGCCTGCCCTCCGGAGAGTTGACTGCTCACCACTCGGGGAATCGCTGGGTGAGGCATCGACCGCGTCAGCCTGTCGCCTCCCTCTGGCGGCCGTCCCCTCCGGCGCTTCAGGAGCCCGATAGCCATGTCCATTTCACGCCTCGAGGTCAGATGTCAACCCGTCGCCCAATAAGCCCGACCGGATCAAATCCGTCGGAGTCGGTTCCGACGGACACATGTACGTAGTGGAAGTAGCCGCACATGCCGAAAAAGAGCGTCGAGCCGTTCAAATACACCGTCTATCGGCGCGACATCGCCAAGGGGACGCGCACCGCTCAGCGCCGAGAGGTGACATTTGCCGAGTGGCGGAGCCTGGGACCCGAATGGAAGTCGTGCACGTGCGCACTGTGCTTCCCCGGAGGGCTCTCAACCGTCACCCCCGGCCGACGGCCTGACCCGCTGCCCGAGAACGAGTGATGCCGGATCGTGCGGCTGGGCCACGCCGTGCCTGCTGCCTCCTGCTGCGGACACCACGCACTACGACACGATGCCCGCCACGACCTCCGAAGCGCGGCCGTTCCGAAGCAAGGCCGGCACAGTCGCACCGACCACCTGACGAAAAGGCTCACATGACGCACTCGGAAATCCCCCATGGCCGGCAGCCCCGGACACAGGTGGGGGCTCTATTGCTGCTTACCGATCCGGAAAGCCGCCTGGTCCTGGTCCAGCCCAGGTACGAGGAGGGGCTGTTCCTCGTCGGCGGAGCCCGACGCGCGGACGAGTCCCCGCGCGCAGCGGCGCGCCGCGCAGGCCGGGAGGAAATCGGCTTCGAGACCTTTCCGGGCCGGAAGCTGCTCAGCTACTACGCACCTCCGAATCCGAAGTCCGGAGCGGAGGCCGCCGTCAACTTCGTCTACGACGGTGGTGTGCTGGACGAAGACCAGCTCGACTCGATCACCCTGGCTGTGGAAGAGGTACTGGCCTGGGATCGCGTCGGGGAGTCGCGGCTCGACCTCTTCACCACGGAACCTCATGCCGTGATCATTCGCGCCGCTCTGGAGGCACGGCAACTGAACCGCTGCTTCGACCTGGAGTTCGCTCGTTCTGTCGATGGGAGCCTGGCCGTACTGCCAGGCCCCGCAACAAGGCGCGGCGCCTTCGCCTTTCCAGCCCCCTCTCTGAGCACGAGGCCCACAGCCGGGAGGGTCATGTGAACAATCAATCCAGCTCCGAAGGAGAGAACCCCATGGGTGGACAGCACGGCGGCGGAACCGGCGACGGTCAGGGCGGCAGCCAGCAGGACGACAGCAACAAGGGAGCCGGACACGGCGGTGGCGGCACCGACGAGGGCGGCAACACGTCCGACGGCTCCGGCCCCGCGACCGGCAAGTAGGCGCACGTGACAACACGCACAGAGGAGGCGGGCCCTTCGCGGCTCGCCTCCGCGCTCGTAGAAGCGGGCGCCCTGACTGCCGACTGGCTGCCTTCGTTCGAGGCGGTCCCCCGTGAGCTGTTCGTGCCTGACCGCATCTGGCCGGGCATCGCGGACGGCACCCGACAGAACGCGCTGGTGGACCGCGCCAAGGACCCGAACGCGTGGTTCCAGGCGGTGTACTCCGACATCCCTCTCACGACGCAGTGGGACGACGGCCGGCAAGCCGGTGACGAACCGGGGGTCACGCCCTCCAGCTCGAATTCCATGCCGCGCATGGTCTTCTCCATGCTCGCCGACCTGGACGTTCGAGAAGGGCAACGCGTCCTTGAAATCGGCACGGGCACAGGCTGGAACGCAGGTCTGCTCGCCCACCGACTCGGCGGCACACAGGTGGTCAGCACCGAGTACGACGCAGGCGTAGCCAAGGACGCCGACGAAAACCTACGGCGCGCCGGTCTGTCCCCTGTGGTCATCGTGGGCGACGGCCGCCTGGGCTACCCCGGCGGCGCCCCGTACGACCGGGTCATCGCTACCTGCTCCATCAGGAAAATGCCCAGGACCTGGGCTCGGCAGACCCGCCCCGGCGGGGTCGTCGTCGCCCCGTGGGCAACCGAGTACGGCGGCGAACACATCGTGCGCCTGGTAGTCGGTGACGCCGGAACAGCGAGCGGCCCTTTCACCCGCTCCAGCGCCTTCATGCGCCTGCGGCAGCAGCGCACGGAACGCCCGCCCTTCGCCGCCTACCTCAAAGGCCAGGAGTGGCCCGCGGACGGCACGAAGAGCACAACCACGCTTTCCCCCGCTGATATCGGTGGGTGGCTGCAACAGTTCGTGATCGGGCTGCAAGTGCCCGGGGCGTTCTGGCGGGCCGAGCGGTACGCCAACGGCTCCTACACGCTGTGGACCTACAGCACCGATACACGATCGTGGGCATCGGCGGACTACGTACCGAACGCCGATACGTACGAAGTCGTCCAGTCCGGCCCGCGCAGACTGTGGGACGAGACGGAAGCCGCCCACCGCTGGTGGGAAGAGAACGGCCAACCCGACTTCGACCGCTTTGGACTCAACGCGGACGAGTACGGCGAGTGGGCATGGCTGGACTCCCCGGACTGCCCGGTGCCTCTTCGCAACTCCGACAGGGGCGCGTGAGCATTCCACCACTGGTAGCGGGTAGCGAAAAAGCCCCCTGTTCTGGAGTTTTGCCAGATCAGGGGGCCTTGTACCAGCTGATGGGCGGACGAGCCGGCCTGTACGCCGGGTTCTGTCGCCGGCGGGCCTTGCGGCCCGTCGGGAGACGGCCATCCATCTAGGGCTGTCGTTGCCGGCAGCCTCGTGCGGTCTACCCGCGGACTCGGGCGGGCAGCCCTCGGTCGTCCGCGCAGGGCCGTCAGCCGACGGCCCCTCTTGACCTTGCTCCGGGTGGGGTTTACCTAGCCCTCCGAGTCACCTCGGAGGCTGGTGGTCTCTTACACCACCGTTTCACCCTTACCGGCGCCTTGCGGCACCGGCGGTCTGTTTTCTGTGGCACTGTCCCGCGGGTCACCCCGGGTGGGCGTTACCCACCACCCTGCCCTGTGGAGCCCGGACGTTCCTCGGGAGGATGCGGTGCATCCCCACGCGGCCGTCCGGCCGGCTCGTCCGCCGTGCGGACCATGGTACCTGCCTGCCCGCTGAGGCTTGACCTTGCCGTAGCGGCAACGTTTCTACTGGCCGTATGAGGATCGGAGAGCCCGCGGCGCCGGCCGGTGTCACCACGCGGACCGTACGGCGCCATCACCACCTCGCCGGTTGGTGTTGGCGCGGGAGGGGGCAAAGACGGGGTGACGGGGAGGGCGCAGTGGCGGGGAGGACGGTGGGCGGGATGTGGAGGCGGACACGGATGCGGAGGGGCAGGGTGGGAGCGGGAGAAGCGGGGGCCGGAGGGGGAGCGGGTGTCGGAGGGGGAGATGCGGGCGGGGGCAAGGGGCGGCGGCTGCTGGCCTATGAAGGGCGGTGGATGGCCAGTCTGGGCCTGTGGGTGACCCGGCGGCAGGACGGCGTCGGGGCCGGGCAGCGGGCTCTCGGGTACGCGCGGGCGCAGGCGCCGATGATGTACGGCTTCGCGTTCGTGTGCGTGGTGGAGTCGGTCGGCGTCGGGTTCCTGCTCGCGAAGGTGCCGGTCGCGCACTGGATCATGCTGGTGCTGGACGTCTACACGGTGCTGATGGTGCTCGGCTTCCAGGCCGCCGCCGTGACCCGCCCGCACGTCGTGGGGCCCGACGGACTGCGCGTACGCGGCGGCGCCCAGATGGACGTGTGGATACCGCTGGAGCGGATCACGTCCGTCCGTTACGACCTGCGTTTCCCGAAGACGGAGGCGGCCGGGCGGCAGTCCCAGGAGCGGGACGGCGTGCTGGAACTGGCGGTGGGGGCCCAGACCTGCGTCACCGTCGAGCTGGCCGAGCCGGTCACCGCCGTGAAGCTGCTGGGGCAGCGGGTGGCGGCCCGTACCGTCCGGTTCCACGCGGACGAGGGCCGGGCCGCGGTCGCCGCCATCAGGGAGGCGATCGCCCGCCGCGAAGAGGGGGCGGGCGAGGAGGGCAGGGGCGCGGTCATGCCGGTGTGAAGCGGACGGGGGCGCGGCCGGGGTCCGCTTCGATGAGGCGGACCCGCAGGCTCCGGCCCAGCGGCAGCTCCGGGACCTGCTCGCCCCCGTCGACGCGGCCGATCACCGCCGGGTCGTCCAGGTGCACCGTGCCCCGGTCCGGGCGCTTGTCCTGGACGTCGACCACGTATCCGTCGAAGATCTCGCCGAGCCGGTCCTGCATCAGGGCGGCCTCGACGAGGTCGACGCACTCCCGCTCGACCTGGGCGGCCCGGCGTCCGCCCTCCGCCATCTCGCCGGGCAGCGCGGGCAGGGCCGTACGGACCCAGTCCGGCGGTTCCCGGCCCGCCGCAGCGGCCAGGCACAGTTCGGCGCCGTAGCGGTCGGCGAGGCGCCGCAGCGGTGCGGTGACGTGGGCGTACGGCGCGGCGACGGCGGCGTGCCGGGCGTGCTCGGGGGCGGGCGGGTCGCCGTCGAAGACGGTGTAGCCCGCGCCGCGGAGCAGGGCCGTGCAGTCCTGGAGGAACGCGGCGTGCGCGGTGCGGGAGGGGGCGAGGGTGCGGATGAGGGCGGCGTACGAGGTGTGGGGCGGCCAGTCGACGCCGAGGGCGCGGGCGGTACGGCGCAGGCGGGCGACCGCGCCGTCCGGGGCGGCGGGCAGGGTGCGCAGGACGCCGGTGCCGGAGGCGAGCATCAGCTCGGCCGCGGCCATGCCGGTGAGCAGGGAGATCTGGGCGTTCCAGGCGTCGGCGGGGCGGGGCGCGCGGTAGGCGAGGGCGTAGCCGTCCGGGTGCTCGATGATCTCCTGCTCGGGGACGTTGAGGGAGATCCCGCCGCGCGCCACCTCCAGGTCTTCGCGGAGGCGGCCGATCGTGCGGAGGAGGGACAGCGGCTCCTCGGCGGCGCCGGAGTCGATGGCGCGCTGTACGCCTTCGTAGTCGAGCCGGGCCCGTGAGCGGACGAGGGCGCGGCGGACGTCCGTCGAGCGCAGGGCGCCGTCCGCGTCGAGGTCGAGGCGCCACAGGACGGCGGGGCGGTCCTCGTCGGGGAGCAGGCTGGCGGCGCCTTCGCCGAGGACGGGCGGGTGCAGCGGGACGTGTTCGCCGGGGAAGTAGAGGGTGGTCACGCGGCGGTGCGTCTCGGCGTCCAGGGCGCCGCCGGGGGTGACGAAGGAGGCCACGTCGGCGATGGCGTAGTCGACGCGGTAACCGCCGCCGGGGCGCCGGGACAGGAACATGGCCTGGTCGAGGTCCATCGAGCCGGGCGGGTCGACGGTGAACAGCGGGATGTCGGTGGCGTCGGTGGCGGCCGTGTCGACGGGCGGGTGCGGCCAGCGGGCGGCGCTGTCCGCCTCCGCCTGCGCGGACAGCGGGAAGGTCTGCGGGATGTCCAGCCGCGCCCGCAGCTCGCGCAGCGCGGCCCGCACGGGGGCCTCGGCTGCGGCGGTCACGCGGAGGTGGCGGCGGGGCATGTTTTTGAGCGTAGGGGGCTCGGGGGGCCGGGGCACGTCAGGGTGGGGGCGGCAGGCGCGGGCGCCGGGCGGGGCCGGTGGGCAGGGCGCCCCTTCCGTGAACCGTAAAGTGGCGGGGCCAGTGCACCGGAGGTTTGAGGAGAAGCGCGTGCTCGTGTTGTTGCCGCCGTCCGAAGGGAAGGCCGCGTCCGGGGGCGGGGAGCCGTTGGACCTGGGGGCGCTGTCGCTGCCCGGGCTGGGCCCGGCGCGGGCGGCGGTGCTCGACGAGCTGGTCGGGCTGTGCGCGGCGGACGAGACGAAGGCGCAGGAGGTCCTGGGGCTGAGTGACGGCCTCAAGGGCGAGGTCGCCAAGAACGCCGGGCTGCGCGAGGCCGGGACCCGGCCGGCCGGGGAGATCTACACGGGCGTGCTGTACGACGCGCTGGGGCTCGCCACGCTGGACGCGAGGGCGCGACGGCTGGCCGGGGCGTCCCTGCTGGTGTTCTCGGGGCTGTGGGGCGCGGTGCGGGTAGGTGACCGTATCCCGTCGTACCGCTGCTCGATGGGGGTGAAGCTGCCGGGGCTGGGCGCGCTGGGCGCGTACTGGCGTACGCCGATGGCGCAGGTGCTGCCCGAGGCCGCGGGGGACGGGCTGGTGCTGGACCTGCGGTCGGCGGCGTACGCGACGGCGTGGAAGCCGAAGGGCGAGGTCGCGGGCCGTACGGCGACGGTGCGGGTGCTCCAGTCGAAGATCGTGGACGGCGTGGAGAAGCGGTCGGTGGTCAGCCACTTCAACAAGGCGACGAAGGGGCGGATGGTGCGCGACCTGCTGACGGCGGGGCGGACGCCGGACGGTCCCGCGGAGCTGGTCGAGGCGCTGGGCGATCTCGGGTACGTGGTGGAGGCCGAGGCGCCCGCGAAGGCGGGCAAGGCGTGGGCGATCGATGTGGTGGTGAAGGAGCTGTAGGGGGTTCGCGGAGGCCAGCCACGGCGGTCGTTGCAGCATTCGCAACGACCGTTGCGGATGCTGCTGGGGCGGCGCACTATGGGCTCGTGACTAGCGCTGCCTCCTCCCCCGCCGCCGCCCCGCCCTCCGTGCTGGGGCTCGCCCCCGTGATCCCGGTCGTGGTCCTCGACGACGCGGCCGACGCCGTCCCGCTCGCCCGCGCGCTCGTGGCGGGCGGGCTGCCCGCCATCGAGGTGACGCTGCGGACGGCCGCCGCGCCGGCGGCGATACGGGCCGTCGCCGACGCGGTACCGGAAGCGGTGGTCGGCGCGGGCACGGTCCTGACCCCCGGGGACGTGGACACCGCGGTCGCGGCGGGCGCCCGCTTCCTGGTCAGCCCGGGGTGGTCGCCGCGGCTGCTGGCCGCGATGCGGGCCTGCGGCCTGCCGTTCCTGCCGGGCGTCTCGACGGCGTCGGAGGTGGTGACGCTGCTCGACGAGGGCGTGACCGAGATGAAGTTCTTCCCGGCCGAGGCCGCGGGCGGCACGGCCTATCTGAAGTCCCTCGCCTCGCCGCTCCCCCGGGCCCGGTTCTGCCCGACCGGCGGCATCGGCGCGGCCTCGGCCCCCGACTACCTGGCGCTGCCGAACGTGGGCTGCGTGGGCGGTACGTGGATGCTGCCGGCGGACGCGCTGCGCGCCAAGGACTGGGGCCGGGTGGAGCGGCTGGCCCGCGAGGCCGCGTCGTTGCGCTGAGGCGTCGCGTCGTTGCCCTGAGGCGGGCGCGGGCGGACTCGTGCGCAGCGCAGGCCGGGCGGGTACGGGTCGACGCACCCGCCCCGCCCGGCCGCTTCCCCCCGGGGCGCCCCGGCCGCTTCCCCCCCCGGGACGGCGCCCCCTCCCCCTTGGCCCTCCCCGGTCGGTTACACCCCGCCCTCGCGCCGCGGGGTGACGATCGCGAAGGACGGGTCCGGCACCGTCAGGTAGCCGAAGACGGTGTCCGCCGCCGTCAGGTCGTCGACGACGACGGCGCCCTTCTTGACCGCCGCGTCGAAGTTGTTGCGGAACAGCGGGCCTTCGAGGACGAGCGAGTCGAGGACCGCCCTGGTCAGGGTGATGGTGGCCTGCGGCTTGCCCGCGTACAGGTCCTTGCCCGCCACGTACACCAGGACGCCGTTGCGCAGGGTGCTGGTGCACTCCTGCCCGGTGTCCGTGAAGTGCCACTGGAGCACGATCGCGGACCGCTGCTCACGCGCCGCCGTCGGCCCGTCCACGCTGCGCGCCATCGCCGAGAAGATCTGTTCCAGGGTCATGCTGCGCACCAGGTCCGGCGCGCCCGCGCTGGTGGGCCGCTGCGGACCGCTGCGCAGTTCGTCGGCGCCGGTCAGGAAGAAGTTGCGCCACGGCCCGTTCTCGGCGCCGTAGCCGAGCTGGACGAACGTCCTGGCCTGGAGGGCCTTGGCGTCCCGGACGGCCTGCTCGGAGACGGTGGCGGGGTCGGCGAAGATGACGTGGTTGAGCAGTTCGACGACCCAGCGGTACGCCTCCGGGTCGCCGGCGTGGCCGTCGTACGCCTCCTGCGCCTTCTGTACGACGGCCTCGGCGCCGCCCATCGCCGCCACGTACCGCGTACCGGCGTCGGTCGGCGGCAGATTCCACAGGTGGGCCGGATTTCCGTCGAACCAGCCCATGTAACGCTGGTATACGGCCTTGAAGTTGTGGCTGAGCGAGCCGTAGTAGCCCTGGTTGTACCAGTGGTCGGCGAGGCCGGCCGGCAGGTGCTGGAGTTCCTCGGCGATCTCGATTCCGGTGTATCCCCGGTTGATGAGCCGCAGCGACTGGTCGTTGAGGTACGCGTACATGTCCCGCTGGTTGCTCAGGAATTCGAGGATGCTTTCCTTGCCCCAGCGCGGCCAGTGGTGCGAGGCGAATTCCACTTCGGTGTGCTCGCCGAAGGTCTGGATCGCGTCGGTGAGGTATTTCGACCAGGCGTGTGCGTCCCGTACCTGGGCGCCGCGCAGGCTGAGGATGTTGTGCAGGTTGTGGGTGGCGTTCTCCGCCATGCACAGAGTCCGCAGCTCGGGGAGGTAGATGTTCATCTCCGCGGGCGCCTCGGTGCCGGGCGTGAGCTGGAAGAGCAGCCGTACGCCGTCGACGACGCGGCGGTGCAGCCCCGCCCGCCACGGGATGACGTCGGCGGGCGACCAGTCGTCGCTGGTGACGGCCTGGGCGCCGCCGATGGAGTCGGTCGGCGGCAGGAGGGTGACCTCGCCGGTGGAGATGGTCAGGCCCAGGCCCGAACCGGTCTGCCCGTACGGCGACTTCTCCAGGTTCGCCGCGCACATGTACTCGGCTCGGCGCCCCATCGCCGGGCCGGCGTAGACGTTCTCGCTGACGGCGTGCTCCAGGAACCCTTCGGGCGCGATGACCGGCAGGCCCTCGGGCACCGCGTCGTCGTGCTCGGCGAACAGGCCGCGGGCGCCGCCGAAGTGGTCGACGTGGCTGTGGGTGTAGATCAGCCCGGTGACCGGGTTCCGGTTGCCGGTGGTGTCGCGGTACAGCGCGAGGGCGGCCTGCGCGGTCTCGTAGCAGGCCAGCGGGTCGATGACGATGATCCCGGTGTCGCCCTCGATGATCGTCATGTTGGACAGGTCGTAGCCGCGCACCTGGTAGACGGCCCGGTTCGCACCGGAGACGACGAGGAACAGCCCGGCCGTCGCGGTGAGCGCGCCCTGGCGCCACAGGCTGGGGTTGACCTCCGGCGGCGCCTGCTCGCTGCCTTCGGTGAGGAAGTCGTAGGCCGCGAAGTTCCAGACCGGCTTGCCGCTGTCCGTACGGGAGTAGACGGCCGGGACGCCGGGCGGCGCGAGCAGCTGCCGGTTCGCGTCCTCGAAGTCCTGCGCACCGTCCGCCGCGGACCTCTCCGCGGCCTTCCGGTTGGCCTCGGCCACGGACGGGGAGATCTCGACGGGCTCGGTGTACTCGCTGGGCATACCAACCTCCGTACAGACATGCCGAATTCACGCATGAAGCGAGGGAAATAGGCGCGGACCGCGCCGTGGTGTGCCAGTGACGCTATGAAACCGGAGTGCGGGGTACAAGGCACCGATCAAGCCAGCGCCACGGACCGGCCAAATCCCCGGGAAAAGCGCGTGGATCACGCCAGAGAAAAGGGACCGAAAAGCGGCCCGGGACCGACCGGAAAAGGACCGGGGGCGGTCCGGAAAAGCCCGGCCGGTGGGCGCGGGAAACCGCCCGCCGGCCCCTGCGGGGGTGCCGGAACCCGCCCGCGTGCCCCGCGGGACACGGGTCCCGGCCCGCCCGCCTCAGCGCGGATGCGCCGCCCCTTCAGCGCAGATGCGCCGTCTCGTTCAGCAGCCGCACCGACGCGTTCCCGTCGGCGTAGTACGCGACCGCCGACAGCGACGCGGCGGAGAGTTCCATCCGGAACAGCGCCTCCGGCGGGGCGCCGAGCGCCAGCCGCACCAGCGTCTTGACCGGCGTGACGTGCGTGACCAGCAGCACCGTCCGCCCCGCGTACCGGGCCAGCAGCTTGTCGCGGGAGAGGGCGACGCGGCGGGCGACGGAGGCGAAGGACTCGCCGCCGGTGGGTGCCGCCTTGGCGGAGCCGAGCCAGGCGTCGAGGTCCTCGGGGTGGCGCTCCTGGACCTCGGCGAAGCTCAGGCCCTCCCAGGCGCCGAAGTCGGTCTCGCGCAGCCCCTCGTCGATGCGTACGTCCAGGCCGAGGCGGGCCGCGACGGTCTCGGCGGTCTGCCGGCAGCGCTTGAGGGGCGAGCTGACGACGGCCTGGGCGGTGCCGCGCGCGGCGAGCGCGGCGGCGACCGCTTCGGCCTGCCGGTGCCCGGCCTCGGACAGCTCCGGGTCGAAGCCGCCGCTGCCGGAGAACCGCTTCTGCGGGGTCAGCGCGGTCTCGCCGTGCCGCAGCAGGACGAGCGTGGTGGGCGCGCCGAGGTCGGCGGACGCCCAGCCCACCGGGGGTGCCTTCGGCTCGGCGGCTTCCACGGCCTCCGCCGCCGCGTCGGCCGCCCGGGCCGCCGCACTGCGCACCGCGCCGCCCGCGTCCAGTTCGGCGCGCGAGTCCCGCGGCTCCCACGGCCGGCCCGCCTGGCCCGCGTCCATCGCCTCGTTGGCGAGCCGGTCGGCGTGCTTGTTCCGCTCGCGCGGAATCCACTCGTACGTCACCTGCTCGGGCGGGAAGACGCTCCGCGCCTCGGCCGCCAGCGGCCGCATGTCCGGGTGCTTGATCTTCCAGCGCCCGGACATCTGCTCGACGACCAGCTTGGAGTCCATCCGCACCCGCACCTCGGCGTCCGGGTCCAGGGCGTGCGCGGCGCGCAGGCCGGCCAGCAGGCCCCGGTACTCGGCGACGTTGTTGGTGGCGGTGCCGATGTACTCGGCGGCCTCGGCGAGCGGCTGCCCGGTCTCCGGGTCGATGACGACCGCGCCGTAGCCCGCGGGCCCCGGGTTGCCCCGGGACCCGCCGTCGGCCTCGACGATGAACGTACGGGGCATGGCCTACAGGCCCGAGTCGGGCGTGCGCACCAGGATGCGGCTGCAGTTCTCGCAGCGCACGACCTTGTCGGCGGGCGCGCTGCGCACGTCGTTCAGCTCGGTGATGTCCAGCTCCAGACGGCAGCCCTCGCAGCGGCGCTGGTAGAGGCGGGCCGCGCCGAGGCCGCCCTGCTTCTCGCGCAGCCGGTCGTAGAGCTTCAGGAGGTCGGCGGGGATGTCGGCGACGGTCAGCTCGCGCTCCTTGCGGACCGTGTCGGCCTCGCCGTCGATCTCGGCGTACGCGGCGTCCCGGCGGGTGACCGCGTCGTTGACCTTGGCCTGTACGGAGTCCACCCGCTCGGTCAGCTCGGCGACGCGCTCCTGGGCGGACTCGCGGCGCTCCATGACCTCCAGGACGACGTCCTCCAGGTCGCCCTGGCGCTTGGCGAGGGAGGCGATCTCCTTCTGGAGGTTCTCCAGGTCCTTGGGCGAGGTGATGGCACCGGAGTCCAGGCGCTGCTGGTCGCGGGCGGCGCGCTGGCGCACCTGGTCCACGTCCTGCTCCGCCTTGGTCTGCTCGCGGGTGGTGTCGCTCTCCTCGGTCTGCGCGGCCACGAGCAGGTCGCGCTGCTGGGTGAGGTCGCCTTCCAGGGTCTGGATCTCGGCCAGCTCGGGGAGGGTCTTGCGCTTGTGCGCGAGCTGGCTGAGCCTCACGTCCAGGGCCTGGACGTCGAGGAGGCGGATCTGGTCGGCGGGCGCGGCGTTCAGCGTGGGGCTCCTGATGTATTCGTCGGGGTCGTGCGGGCGTCGGACGCCGCGTGGGCGGTCCAGGGGTCGGTGACCGTGCGCGAGACGTGGGTGCGCAGGCTCCAGCCGTGCCGGTCGGAAATCTCGTCGAGCTGGGCCGCGGCCTGCTCGCACCAGGGCCACTCGGTGGCCCAGTGGGCGGCGTCCAGCAGCGCCAGCGGGCTCTTCTGGGTCGCCTCGGAGGCGGGGTGGTGGCGCAGGTCGGCGGTGAGGAACGCGTCCACGCCCGCCGCCCGTACGTCGTCGAAGAGGCTGTCGCCGGAGCCGCCGGAGACGGCGACCGTACGGATCGTGCGGTCCGGGTCGCCGGCGATCCGGACGCCCTGCGCGGTGGCGGGGAGCCGGGCGGCGGCGTACGGGCCGAACTCGGCGAGCGTCATCGGGTGCGGCAGCTCGCAGATCCGGCCCAGGCCGCGGCGGCCGTGGGCGTCGGTGGCGTCCGGGACCAGCGGCCGCAGGACGCGCAGGTCCAGGGCGCCGGCCAGGGCGTCGGAGACGCCGGGGTCGGCGGTGTCGGCGTTGGTGTGCGCGACGTGCAGGGCGATGTCGTTCTTGATCAGCGTGTGCACGACGCGGCCCTTGAAGGTGCCGGCCGCGACCGTGGTCGTACCGCGCAGGTAGAGCGGGTGGTGCGTGACGAGCAGGTCGGCGCCGAGCCGGACCGCCTCGTCCACGATCTCCTGCACCGGGTCCACGGCGAACAGGACCCGGCGCACCTCGGCGTCCGGATCACCGCAGACCGTGCCGACGGCGTCCCACGATTCGGCCCGCTCGGGGGGCCAGAGGGCGTCGAGCGCGGCGAGGACTTCAGACAGTACGGGCACGGGTGGAAGGTTACCTCCCAGCCGTGCCCGTATGACGGGCCGCTGCGGGCGGCGGCCCGTACGGCGGGCGGCGGCGGGCCCCGTCGGCCCGCCGGCCCCTGCCATGGAGCACAACCGCCCCCTCCACTTCAAGGCGAACCGGACATCCACCACCCTTTTGCGTGAAGTACCGCAACCTTCACTGATCGTTTGGAGAGCGAAAACTAGCTTCGAGCGCACTGACTGGAGGTGAGCACTCGATGACGGCCTGTGTCACCGAGGAAACCGCGACGCCGGACACCCGGCAGCACCCCGCGGCGCTGACGATCGCCGCCGACGGCTCCTACGCCGCCCGGCTCGCGCGGCACGAGAGCACCGGGAGCCGGTTCCCCGAGCGCTGGACGCTGGCGGGGCCGGAGCCGTACGCGGTCCCCCTGCCCGGCCACCAGCCCGAGGAGGCGGACACCGGGCTGCTGCCCCTGACGGACGGCCGGGTCCTGATCCGGCGCCGGGTCGCGGACCGCCACACGTTCGGCCTGCTGTACCCGACCGGCCCCGGCACCGGCGAACTGCCGCTCGGCGCCGTCGCGGCGGCGGAGCTGACGCTGCTGCCCGCCGCGCCCTGCGGCACCCTCGCGTACGCCCTCGCGCCCGGCGAGCGGTCCACCGTGCTGTGGCTGGTGCACGACGGACGGCGCTCCCCCGCCCCGGGCCGCGCGCGCTCCGTCCCCGCCTGCGCCGCCGAGATCGAGGGCCGCTGCACGGGCGGCGTCTGGCTGGACCGTACGGGACAGCTGCTGGCCGTCGACCAGGAGCTGGACGGCCGCACCAAGACGGTGGTCGTCGACCTGGAGCGCGGCGGCGAGGTCAGCCCGCTGCTCCAGATCACCGAGGAGAGCAACGACCGGCTGCTGATGGCCGATCCGGACAGCGGCCTGCTGGTGCTGCGGTCGGACGCGGCCGGGCACGACCGGCTGGGGTGGGGGGTCATGGGC
This sequence comes from Streptomyces sp. NPDC059788, assembly GCF_042732265.1. Lineage (NCBI taxonomy): Bacteria > Bacillati > Actinomycetota > Actinomycetes > Kitasatosporales > Streptomycetaceae > Streptomyces > Streptomyces sp. NPDC059788. The sequence continues at coordinate 40,986 of NZ_JBHWHY010000020.1, forward strand.
AGCGCGCTGCCGGTGCGCTTCCCGGAGTGCCTGCGACTGCCGGACGCCGCGCTCCAGCCGTTCGCCGTGCAGCCGGGGCAGGTGCTGGCGCCGGAGAACAGCGCGGTGGCGTTCCGCGTCGACGCGGCGGGCGGCACATGGCTGGGCGTCTGGCGGCCGGCCGAACGCCGGCTGCGGCAGCTTCCGCCGCCGCGCGGGTGGCTGGCGGGCGCCGGGCTGTGGACACCGGACGGTGAACTGCGGCTGCCGTTCGAGACTCCGGCGGTGCCGTGCGGCCTGGCCCGGCTGCCGGGCCAGGCGGTGGGGCTGCGCTCGGGCCCGTCCCGGAGCCCGGCCCCCGGCCCGTCCGCGCCGGGCCCCGAGTCCCGTACGGGCACCCCCGGCACGGCCCTCTCCGTGCCCGCAGCCCCCGTGCCCGCCGTCCCCCCACGCGCCGCCCCTCTATCAGACATTCCGCCCCGGGGCACCGCATCCCCCGACTTCCCTCCGGTACCTCCCCGATGGGTACGAGTCGCCTCAACTCCCCCGCTCCTGGACGCCCGTACGCAGCCGCCACCGCCCCCCGCCTGCACACCATCCTCACAAGCGGAGTCCGTAACCCAGGAACCGTTCGGCGGGCCCGCGCATCCCTCTCCGTGCAGACCGGTGCCGCTGCAACAGGCGCCGCTGGCGGCCCGGGAGGCCCGGTAGAGCAAGATCTTCTGCTTCGTTAGTATCGGGCGGGGGCTGCGCGGCCGGTTGACCGGCCACCGACGGCATTGCCGCGGCACATCCCGGCTCCGCCGGGTGAGGTCCCGACGCGTACAGCTGTAAGCGATCTGACGGAGTGACTCCTCACATGTCCGAAGCCCGAACCGATACGACCCAGGCGCGCCCGCAGGACGCCGCCCAGGCCGCCGCGGCGGCAGGCGCCGGCAGACACCGTGGCCCGGCCGCCTCGGAGGACGCCGACGCGTCCCCGAACGGCAGGCACCGCCGGAGCAAGCAGACGCAGGACGCCTGAGCCTCCGGGGCCCGCCCCCGGACCGCGCGCCGCACGACGGCCGTGGCCCCCGCACCACCCCTCAGGGGTGCGGGGGCCACGGCCGTTGTCGTGTGCGCCGCGCGGCCGTTCAGCGCCGCTTGAGCCCGAGCACCTCCGCCGCCGCGAACGTCTCGTCCGGCGGGCGCTCCGCGTAGTACGGCGTCAGCAGACCGTCCAGTTCCGCGTACGTGAAGGTGTCCTTCGCCGTGTCGAACTGCGCCGCCACCCTGGGCCGTTCGACCACCGCGACCATGCCGCCGTGCACCACGAGCAGCTGCCCGTTGACCCGCGCGGCGGCGGGCGAGGCCAGGTAGCCGACCAGCGGCGCGACATGCTCGGGGGCCAGCGCGTCGAGGGCGCCCTCCCCCGGCACCTCGAACCCGGCGAAGACGTCCTCGGTCATCCTGGTGCGGGCGCGCGGGCAGATGGCGTTGACGGTGGCCCCGTACTTGGCCAGCGCGAGCGCCGAGGACGTGGTGAGGCCGACGATGCCGCCCTTGGCCGCCGCGTAGTTGGGCTGGCCCGCCGAGCCCGCGAGGAACGCCTCGGAGGAGGTGTTGACGATCCGCCCGTACACGGCGGCGCCGGCGGCCTTGGAGCGCTCGCGCCAGTGGGCGGCGGCGAAATGCGTGGTGTTGAAGTGTCCCTTGAGGTGGACGCGGATCACCGAGTCCCACTCGTCCTCCGTCATGGAGAACACCATCCGGTCGCGCAGGATGCCCGCGTTGTTGACCAGGACGTCCAGCTTCCCCCAGCGCTCGACGGCCTGTTGGACCAGGTCACGGGCCGTCTCGTGGTCGGCGACGTCGCCGACGTGCGCGACGGCCTCGCCGCCCGCCGCGCGGATCTCGGCGGCGGCCTCCTCGGCCGGGCCCGCCGACGCCGCGCCGGAGCCGTCCCGGCCGGGCTGCCCGTAGTCGTTGACGACGACGGCCGCGCCGAGCCGGGCGAGTTCCAGCGCCTCCGCGCGGCCCAGGCCACGGCCCGCGCCGGTGACGATCGCGGTCAGTCCGTCGAGCGGCCGTTCGCTTGCAGCACTCACGTTCTCGGCTTCCTCTCGGTCGGTGCGCGGACGCGGGCGCGGCGCGCGGGGCCGCCGGCGGCGGCGCGGCTCACATCTCGATGCACGTACGGAGCGCGGTGCCGCTGCGCATCTGCTCCAGCGCCTCGTTGATCTCGGAGAGCCGGACCCGGTGGGTGATCAGCCCTTCGAGGTCGATGCGGCCCGCCCGCCACAGCGCGATGGCCCGCTCGTAGGAGCGCAGCGCGTCCCCGCCCCCGTACAGCGACGGCAGGATGCGCTTCTCGTCGAAGAACAGCTCGAACATGTTGACCTGGAAGTGGTCGTCCATCGCCCCGGCGCCGACCACGCAGAGCGTGCCGCCGCGCCGCGTCGCCTCGTAGGCGGTGCGGGCGGTGGCGGACCTGCCGACGACCTCGAAGACGTAGTCGAAGCCCTCGCCGCCGGTGATCCGCTGCTTGGCGTCGGCCAGTTCCTCCGGGGACACCGCTTCGGTGGCGCCGAAGCGCAGTGCCGCCTCGCGGCGCGAGGCCACCGGGTCCACCGCGACGATCTGCGCGGCCCCGCACACCCGCGCGCCCTGTACGGCCGCGATGCCGACGCCGCCGCAGCCGATGACCGCGACCGACGCGCCGGGCCGCACCTGGGCGGTGTTCATCGCGGCGCCCAGCCCCGTCGTCACGCCGCAGCCGATCAGTGCCGCGATCTCGTACGGCACGTCGTCCGGGATCGGCACCGCGCAGTTGGCGGCGACCACCACTTCCTCGGCGAAGGTGCCGGTGCCCGCGAAGCCGAAGACGTCGGACGGGTCGGCGCCGGGGCGGCGGAAGTTGGGGGTGCCGGCGCTCATGAACCCGGCCAGGCACAGGTGGCCCTGACCGCGCTTGCAGGAGGGACACGTACCGCAGGCGGGCAGCCAGCACATCAGCACCCGGTCGCCCGCCGCGAGGCCCTCGACGCCGTCGCCCACCGCCACTACCTCGCCCGCGCCCTCGTGCCCGGGGACGAACGGCGCGGGCTGCGGCAGCACCCCGCTCATCGCGGACAGGTCCGAGTGGCACAGCCCGGTCGCCCGGATGCGGATACGCACCTTCCCCGGGCCGAACCCCACCGCCTCGACGCCGTCGAGGACTTCCAGCTTCTCCTGCCCTGTCTGGTGCTGTATCGCTGCGCGCATGGTGCGCTCCCTTCGCGGGGCGGCGGGATCGGGTCGGGTGGTGCAGACGGGGGGCGGGCGTCCTCACGTACCGGACGGGCCGATGCCGACGACGGTGTCCACCAGGACCGGCGCGTCGTCCCGGTCGGCAGCCGTGACCGAGACCTGGACCCGCTCCGGCTCCTGCCACATGTGTACGCGCAGCGTCTCGCCGGGGAAGACCACCCCCGCGAACCGGGTCGTGTACGCGGCGACGCGCGCCACGTCGCCGTCCAGCAGCTCGTCCACCACCGCCTTCAGCGTGATGCCGTAGGTGCACAGCCCGTGCAGGATGGGCCGGTCGAAACCCGCGAGCGCGGCGAACTCGGGGTCGGCGTGCAGCGGGTTCCAGTCGCCGGACAGGCGGTAGAGCAGCGCCTGGTCCTCCCGTACGCGCCGCTCGATGGTACGGTCCGGCGCGCGCTCGGGCAGTTCGAGGCGGTTGGACGGCCCGCGTTCCCCGCCGAACCCGCCCTCTCCCTTGACGAAGATCTGCGTGTCGCACGTCCACAGCGGCCCGTCGTCGTCGGCCGTCTCGGAGCGCAGCACGATGACCGCGGCCTTGCCCTTGTCGTACACGGCGGGGACGGTGGACGTCTGGACGGCCCGTCCCCGTACGGGCAGGGGCCGGTGCACGGTCACGGTCTGTCCGCCGTGCAGTACGGCGGCGAGGTCCACGTCGATGCCGGGCGCGGACAGGCCGCCGGCCAGTGCCATGCCCCCGCCCGCCACGGTCGCGAAGCTGGGCAGCACGTGCAGCCTGCTCTCCAGGGTGTAGCGCAGCTCGCCGGGCGCGGTGGCGGGCACGCCCGCGCCGATGCCCAGGTGGTAGAGCAGGACGTCCTTGGCCTCCCAGGCGAGTTCGGTGGTCCGCGGCTCGGCGGAGGTGGCCTTGACGGCGTCGATGGGCATGGGGCTGCTGCTCCTTCACCACGGTGTCACGGTGTGAAGACCCCGGCCCGGCCGTCCGCACCGTCGGCCGTGCCGGGGTCGCCTGCGGTCGGCGCCGCGCCGGCGGGTCCGGGCCGTACGGGACCGGCGACCCGCCCGGCCACCCGTTCTAGAACGCGTTCTATCCGACGGCTTCCATGTATAGCCGATCCGGCAGGAGCCCGGAACCCCCTGACGCCCCGTCAGGTAGGCGCGGCGCCCCGCCCGCCCGCCTCCGTGACATTTGTCCATCCCGACCGCGTACATTCACCTCTGCCGAGGCCGGCGGCGGTATCGGTAGCGTCGCGGGCGGAGCGCGGACAGCGGCGCGGAACAGGGAAGAGGCAGTACGCAACGTGCGCAGGAACCGGCGGACCGAACAGAACGACCCGGACGGCCAGGGCGAACGGGACGGGCAGAACGTGCGGGGCGGACCCGGCGGGCGGAGCTCCGGACACCATGACGCATTCGGCGGCCACGCCAAGGGCAAGGGCCCGCGCGCCTTCACCTTCCTGCCCTGGCTGCTGATGGGCGTCGGCGCCCTGTCCAACATCTTCAGCGGCAAGTCCCAGAACACCTGGCTGGCCGGACTCGGCCTGCTCACCTTCAACTCCCTCTACATCTTCGTCGTCTTCTCGGCCTTCAACCCCCGCTACCGCGACTCCCGGGTCCCCCTGTACGGCCTCGGCGCCCTGGCGGCGGTCACCTACACCATCGCGATCACCTTCGGCCACGCCTGGCTGCTGTTCTTCCCGCTCCTCTCGCTGGCCTCCGGCGCGGTCCGCAACATCCGCGGCAGGGCCCGCTTCGTCCTGCTGACGGTCCTCAGCGGCTCGGCGGGCACCATCGCCGGCGTGCGCTTCGGCGACAGCTGGATGTCCGCCGCCATCGGTTACGGCACCTTCATCTCCGGCATGATCGCCGCCACCGTCCTGAGCCTGTTCGAAACCATCCAGCAGCTCGACGCGACCCGCCAGGAACTGGCCCGCACCGCCGTCGAGAAGGAACGCCTGCGCTTCTCCCGCGACCTGCACGACCTGCTCGGCCACACCCTCTCGGTGATCGTCGTCAAGGCCGAGGCGGTACGGCGGCTGGCGCCGCGCGACGTGGACGCGGCGCTGGGCCAGGCCGCCGACATCGAGGCGGTGGGCCGCCAGGCGCTCACCGAGATCCGCGAAGCGGTCACCGGCTACCGCGAGGGCAGCCTGCCCACCGAACTGGACCGCGCCCGCTCCGCCCTGCGGGCCGCCGGCATCGAACCTCTCGTACGCGAATCCGGCCCCCCACTGCCCCCGCAGGCGAGCGCGCTGCTCGGCTGGGTCGTACGCGAAGGCGTCACCAACACCGTGCGGCACAGCGGCGCGACCCGCTGCGAGATCGAGGTCCGCACCGACACCGACACCGACCGCGCCCGCCTCACCATCACCGACGACGGCCAGGGCCCCACCCCGTCCGCCGTGCCCGCCACCACCGGCGGCACCGGCCTCAAGGGCCTCGCCGAACGCCTCGCGACGGCAGGCGGCACGCTGGACTCGGGACCGGACGGACGAAGGGGGTTCCGGCTGGTGGTGGAGTTGCCGGTGGACGATACGGGCACGTCCTAGGGACGGCGCGCCGAGGCTCGGGGCCCCGAGGCCCGGTTGCCGCCGAGGCCCAGAGGGCCGCCGAGGCGCGGTTGTTGCCGAGGCTCGGGGCCCCATTTCTCTCCCTGCGCACGCAACCCTCCTCCCCCATCAGCTGTCATACGAGTGGCAAAGGCCGGATATCGGCCCGCGCCCTCACATGTCCACACCGGAAGAGGAACCCGATGAAGCTCCACCGAACCGTGGCCATAGCCGTCGCCGCGGCCGCCCTGACGCCGGCCGTCCTGCTGACGGCCCCCGCCGCGTACGCCACCGGCACGGCCGACGAGAAGCTGTACAGCTGCTCCGACGTCTCCCAGGGCGACTACGAGCAGAAGACCCTCAAGCTGGACCAGACCGACGCGAACGGCCCGGTCGTCCGGGGCGGGGACTGGCGGACGTTCCGGGCGACGGTGAAGAACATCGGCGAGAAGGACGTGTCGACGCTCGGCATGGACGTACGTGCCTGGCGGCAGGTGGACGACGAGGACCCGGTGGTGGGCAAGTTCGTCACGTTCGAGTACAAGACCGGCGAGGCCGGCAAGTGGACGCCGGTGGACCGCGAGTCCGGCCGCTTCGTGACCAAGGGCGTCCTGAAGGCCGGGCAGACGGTGACCTACCAGCTGCGCATGCGCGCCGCGGCGGACCTGCCGAAGCACATGGAATGGGCCGACGTCAGCGTGGGCTCCTCCTTCGTGGAGCAGTACCGCTTCCCCAGCGGCGAGGTGGTCCCCTGCACGGCCGGCGAAACGGGCCAGAACGGGATCACCATCGTGAACGCGTCCGAGAAGCCCCAACCCAAGCCCACCCCCACCGTCACCCCCACCAAGCCCGGGCCGGCCCCGAGCGGGACCGCCACGCCGCGGCCCACCCCGACCACCGGCACCTCGGAGCCGACGCCCGAGGCGTCCACGCCGAGCGCCAAATCCTCCGCGAACGTCGTGACGGCGTCGGACCGGACCCCCTCCGGTCCCGGCGGCAACCTCGCCGAGACCGGCTCCTCCGACGCCCTGCCCACCATCGCCATGATCGGCGGCGCGGCCGTCGTCGCGGGTGGCGCGGCCGTCCTGATCACGCGTCGCCGCCGTACCGACTGAGCCGGACCGCCGCACGGGCCCGGTCGCGCCTGACGGGCCCGGACGCCCCGCCACCCGCGCGGCCCGTGCGGGGCGCTGCGCTGGCTAGGCTTGGCCCATGACCGATCCGGACGGCGAGCAGGCCGCAGCGTGCGTGAAGGTCCTCCTCGCCGAGGATCAGGGGATGATGCGCGGCGCGCTGGCGCTGCTGCTCAACCTGGAGGACGACATGGAGGTCGTCGCCCAGGTGTCGGCCGGGGACGAGATCGTGCGTACGGCGCTGGAGGCGCGGCCGGACATCGCGCTGCTGGACATCGAGCTGCCGGGGCGCAGCGGGCTGGACGCCGCGGCCGAGCTGCGGCAGGCGCTGCCGTCCTGCAAGGTGCTGATCGTGACGACGTTCGGGCGGCCGGGGTATCTGCGGCGGGCGATGGAGGCGGGGGCCTCCGGGTTCCTGGTCAAGGACGGGCCGGTGGAGGATCTGGCGGCGGCGATCCGGCGGGTGCTGGCCGGGGAGCAGGTCATCGACCCGGGGCTGGCCGCCGCCGCGCTCAGCGCGGGGCCCAACCCGCTGACCCAGCGCGAGCGCGACGTGCTGACCGCGGCCGTGGACGGGGCGACCGTCGCCGACATCGCCGGGAAGCTGCACCTGTCGCAGGCGACGGTGCGCAACTACCTCTCCGGGGCCATCGGCAAGACCGGGACGCGCAACCGCATGGAGGCGGTGCGCACCGCTCGCCGGAACGGCTGGCTGTAGGGGGCCGGGTTCAGTCGGCGGCTTCCTCCTGGATGTAGCTCTCGTACCCCGTCGCGTCCATCAGGCTGTCGAGTTCGGCGGGCCGGGACAGGCGGAGCACGACCAGCCAGCCCGCGCCGTACGGCTCGTCGTTGATCTGTTCCGGGGCGTCGTTGACGGTGTCGTTGACCGCGAGGACCGTACCGGTCAGCGGCACGTAGACCTCGGTGACGGCCTTGACCGACTCCAGCGAGCCGAACGCGTCACCCGCCTCGAAGCGTTCGCCCTGCTTGGGCAGTTCGGCGTAGACGATGTCGCCCAGCTGCCGCTGCGCGTGGTCGGTGATGCCGACGGTGACCTGATCGCCTTTGACCCGGACCCATTCGTGGTCCTTGGTGTACGAAAGATCCGCGGGGATGTTCGCCATGGCCCGGACGCTGCCACCGCGCTCCGGCGGAGGGAAGGCTTCCGGCGGAGGGAGCGGGGGCGGGGCGGCCCCGGCCGCGGGTCCTGAGCGGCCGGGCCGTCACGTACGCAGGTGTGACGCCCCGTTGAGGTCCAGTACCGCGCCCGAGCTCCACTGGGCCTCGGGCGAGGCCAGCCACCGTACGGCCGCCGCGATCTCCTCCGGCGCGGCCACCCGGCCGAACGGGCTCTGGGCGCGGATCGCCGCGCCCTCGTCACCGGTCAGGCGGTGGGCCACCCGGTCGGTGTCGATGAAGCCGGGGGCGACGGAGGCCACCGCGATGCCGTGCGGGGCCAGGGCGACGGCGAGCGACTGGCCGAGCGCGTGCACGGCGGCCTTGGTGGCGCCGTAGGCGGGGTGGTCGGGTTCGCCGCGGAAGGCGCCGCGGGAGCCGATGTTGACGATGCGCCCGCCGGTGCCCTGCGCGATCATCGCCCGGGCCGCGCCGTGGCTGAGGTGGGCCGTGCCGAGCAGGTTCACCGCGACGTGCTGCTGCCAGGCGGCGGTCCACTCGTCGTACGGGGTGGTGGCGGGCGGGTGCGGGGTGTTGACGGCGGCGTTGTTCACCAGGACGTCGATGCCGCCGAGGGCCGCGGCGGCCGCGCTCACCAGGGCGGCGGCGCCGGACGGGTCGGCCAGGTCGGCGCCGAGCAGGACATGGCCGCTGCCGGGCAGCGCGGCGAGGGTCTCCTCGGCGTCCGGCCGCCGCGAGCCGTAATGGACCGCGACCCGGTCGCCGTTCTCCGCGAAGGCATGGGCCACGGCCCGGCCGAGGCCGCGCGAGGCGCCGCTGACCAGGACGCGGCGGCCGGTGGCGGGGAAGGCGGCGGTGACGGGCACGGCGGGTACGGCGGGTACGGCGTCAGGCATGGTGGGCGTCCTCGGGGCGGCGCGGCAGGGCCAGCACCATCAGTAGCACGCTCGCCAGCAGGATGACCGTGCCGACCTGGAAGGCGCGGCCGTATCCGTCGGCCATCGCGGCCGGTCCGCCGTGCCCCGCCGCGATGCGGGTGGCCGCGACCGTGGACAGGATCGACAGGCCGAGCGCGCCGCCCATCTGCCGGGAGGTGTTGATCAGGCCGGAGACCAGGCCCTGGTCGGAGGGGGACGCGCCGGAGGTGGCGATCGAGGCGACCGGTGTGGCGGTCAGGCCCGCGCCGAGGGCCATCAGGATGCCGGGGCCGAGGAGCGTGCCGGCGTACGTACCGTCGGCGCCCATCTGCCCCTGCCAGACCATGCCCGCCGCGGAGATCAGCGCACCGGTGATCGCCAGGGTCTTGGCGCCCACCCGGTTCATCAGACGCGGCGCGATCTTCGAGCCCAGCACGATGCTCAGCGAGTGCGGGATGAAGGACAGCCCGGCTTCCAGGGGCGTGTAGTCGAGGACGTTCTGCACGTACAGGGAGAGGAAGTACCACATGGAGAACATCGCGGCGCCGGCCAGCACCATCGCGCTGTTCGCCGCGTACACCGAGCGCAGCCGGAAGAGCGTGAGCGGCATCAGCGGTGCCTTCGTACGGGCCTCGACGGCCACGAAGGCGAGGAGCACCAGCAGGCCCGCCGCCAGCGGCAGCAGCGCGCTCGCCGAGGTCCAGCCGTCCGACTCGGTCTGCACGATGCCGTACGCCACCAGCGCCAGGCCCGCCGTCACCAGCAGGGCGCCCGGGATGTCGAGCCGCCGTCCGGCGCCGCGGCGGCTCTCGTCGAGCCAGAGCGCCGCGCCGGCCAGCACGAGCGCGCCGATGGGCACGTTGATGAGCAGCACCCAGCGCCACGACAGGTACTCCGTCAGCACACCGCCGACCAGGCCGCCGACGGCGCCGCCGCCCGCGCCGACCGCGGTCCAGGTGGCGATGGCGCGGGTGCGGGCCGGGCCCGCGGGGAACGCGGTGGTGAGGATGGTGAGCGTCGCCGGGGAGAGGATGGCCGCGCCGACGCCCTGAACCGTACGGGCCGCGATCAGCTGCCACGACTCCTGCGCCAGGCCGCCCGCCAGGCTGGCGACGGTGAAGAGGGCGAGTCCCACGACGAATATGCGCTTGCGCCCGAAGATGTCGGCCACCCGGCCGCCGAGCAGCATGAAGCCGGCGAAAGTGATCACGTAGGAGTTGACGACCCACTGCAGTCCCAGCTCGCTGAGCCCCAGGCCGGTGCGCATGCTCGGCAGCGCGACGTTGACGACCGAGACGTCGAGGACGACGAGGAACTGCCCGGCGCAGACCAGCAGGGTCACCAGCCAGGCGGGCGGTGGTGTGCGGCGGGCGTTTTCGGGCAGGGTGGTGGGAGTTGCTGTCGGGGGCATGGTCTCCATAGTTGCAGCAGACACGCGTCGGCGGCATCGGATTATCGGCCTGAGGGCGGCCGGTCGCCGGTCCTAGGACCTGTCTTCGGATGGCACGCCCGCGTCGGGAGCGGAGTACGGCGCCCACCGCCCCCTCGTCCAGGCGCCCTTCCTGACAGCCGCACACACCGGGCTCGCGGCGGCGCCCCGCGCCGAGGACGTTCCGCCGCGCAGTCCGCCCCAGGACGGACGGCGCGGCGGAAGCGGGTCATTCACCGGGCCGTTCACCTGGGCTCGGTGAAGATCCAGCTCTGGTACCGGTTGTTGTGCGTCCGGTCCTTCGGATAAACATTCCCCTTCGCGTCCGAATCCAGTACGCCATCGTAAACAGTGGTCAACATATTGGCGTTGCCGTCGTGTACCAGATACCACGCCTGCGGGGGATAGTAATAATCCGAGCATCCCATGTTCGTGATCATCTCGCGATTCACCAAGGTGAGGCACATTCCGGTCGCCGCATGCCTCAGCTTGAAAGCGCCGGCTTCCATGAACACCGGGGTCCACTGCTGGAACTTGTTGTTCGGCGTACAGGCCTTCGTGTAGACCTTTCCTTCGTAATCTCCGTCGAGACAGAGACCTGTTTGCTCGTTGTGAATGCTCTGTTGTTTGTTGTTGACGGGATCGGCGGCATGCGCGGAAGGCGCCACGATCATGCTGATTCCCAGGGCGGCCAGGGCTCCGGCCGTGCCGAGCTTCGCTCTCATCGATGAACTTTCTCGGGCGGTGTGCTGTCGGGGGGATATCCGGTCCGGTACCGCGATCAGCCGGCAGGATAGAAGAGCCAGCTCTGGTAGCGGTTGTCGAGCGAACCGCTCTTCAGATACACGTTTCCCTTGTGATCCGAATCCAGGTTCGTGACCAGGGGACGACTCCGGATGTTGTTCCCCCGCCATTTGATCACCTCCCAGCTCATGGGCCGGTAGCTCCCGGCGCAGGGAATCGCGCGAACCTCTTCACCATTGACGGCCGTGAGACAGAAACCGGTCTGAACGTTTCTGATATGGAGATCGCCTCCCTCCGTCTCCAGATGCCACTGCTGATACCGATTGTTGTCGGTGCACGCCTTGGTGTAGACGTATCCCTTGACATCCGAATCGAGGCAGCGTCCGGTCTGTTCGTTCACTATCGTCTGCACGCCGCCATAGATGGGGTCGGCGGCGTGTGCGGAGGGCGCCAGCACGACGCTTGCACACACAGCGGCCAAGGCACCGGCGATGCCGAGTCTGACTCTCATGGATGGCCCTTTCTCGCCCGGCGGGGTGCCGGGGACGAATGGTGCTGGGTTCGGCGAAGGCCCGTGGCGGGGGCTCCGCGGAAAGGCAACGGCCCGCGTGGTGGGCGCACGGCTGCTTCGGGCAGATGTCCTGGGTCACCTGGCCGCCCGCGATGGATGTCCCTCACCCTGTTCCGGAGGCCTAACGCTTTTCTAAAGCCGGTATTCCGCACGGGTCATGCCTCGCCCGCCTCGGCGCCGGGACCGCGCCGGAGCCGGCTGCGGACCTGGACGGACCGCTCCGGGACGGTTCGGGGTGCGTCAGGGTTTGCGCGGCAAGACCCGTCACAGCCCCCGGAACAGCGTGACGACCGCCGCGCCGCCCAGTCCGATGTTGTGCGCGAGCCCGACCCGCGCCCCCGGTACCTGCCGTGCGCCCGCCGTCCCGCGCAGCTGCCACACCAGCTCGGCGGCCTGCGCCAGGCCGGTCGCGCCGAGCGGGTGCCCCTTGGAGATCAGCCCGCCGGAGGGGTTGACCACCCACCGGCCGCCGTGGGTCGTGGCGCCGTCCTCGGCCAGCTTGCCGGAGCCGCCCTCGGCGCACATGCCCAGCGCCTCGTACGTCAGCAGCTCGTTGACCGAGAAGCAGTCGTGCAGCTCGATCACGTCCACGTCCTCGATGCCGAGCCCGCTCGCCTCGTACGCCTGCCGGGCCGCCGCCCGGGACATCGGGCGGCCGACGACGTCGATGCAGGACCCGGAGGCGAAGCTGTCGTCCGTGTCCGTCGCCATGGCCTGCCCGGCGATCTCCACGGCCCGGCCGGCCAGGCCGTGTTCGCGCACGAAGCGTTCGGAGGCGACGACGGCGGCCGCCGCGCCGTCGGACGTCGGGGAGCACTGGAGCTTGGTCAGCGGCCGGTGGACGGTCCGGGCGGCGAGGATCTCCTCGACCGTGTGGATGTCCTGGAACTGGGCGTTCGGGTTGTCCGCCGAGTGCCGGTGGTTCTTGGCGCCAACCGCGGCGAGCTGGCGTTCCGTGGTGCCGTACCGGTCCATGTGCTCGCGGGCGGCGTTGCCGAAGATCTGCGCGGTGGGCGGTGTCATCTCGAAGCCGTGCGCGGCGGCCATCACGCCGTAGTGGCGGGCCACGGGTGATGTCGCGAAGTCGCCGCTGTCGGCGCCGCCGCCGAGTGCGCCGCGCTTCATCTTCTCGAAGCCGAGGGCCAGTACGCAGTCGTTGAGGCCGGAGGCGACGAACTGCCGGGCCATCATCAGCGCGGTGGCGCCGGTCGCGCAGTTGTTGTTGACGTTGTAGACGGGGATGCCGGTCAGGCCCAGCTCGTAGACGGCGCGCTGACCGGCCGTGGAGGCCTGGTAGCAGTAGCCGACCGGGACCTGCTCGATGGCGCCGTACGGGATCTCGGCGTCGACGAGGGCCTTGCCGCCCGCCTCCTTCGCCATGTCCCAGTACTGCCAGTCCCGCGTCTCGGGCTTCTCGAACTTCGTCATACCCACGCCGACGATGTACGCCTTACCGGCCATGTCCGTCCTCCTCATGGATGGCGCCCGGGGTCAGATCAGCGGTCGCGGCTCGGGGTCCCTGGGCAGGCCGAGCAGCCGCTCCGCGACGACGTTCAGCTGCACCTGCGTCGTGCCGCCCGCGATCGTCAGGCAGCGCGACATCAGGAAGCCGTGCAGGGCGCGTTGCGCGTCGCCCTCCCCCGTCGCGCCCTCGGGGCCGAGGAGTTCGAGCGCCAGCTCGGCGACCTTCTGCTGGTGCGCGGTCTGCACCAGCTTGCGGACGCTGGCCCCGGCGCCCGGCTCCAGGCCCGAGACCTGCCGGCCGGTGGTGCGCATCGCGATGCAGGCCAGCGCGTGCGCCTCGGCGGCCAGCGCGCCCACCCGCTCGCGTACCGCGCCGTCCAGGCCTGCGGACCGCTCGATCAGCGCTTCCAGGCCGGTGCCGAAGGTCACCTGGTCGGCCATGTGGACGCGCTCGTTGCCGAGCGTGTGCCGGGCCACCTTCCAGCCGTCGTCCACCTCGCCCACCACCGCGCCGACGGGCAGCAGCACGTCGTCGAAGTACACCTCGCCGAAGAGGGCGTCGCCGGTGATCTCCCGCAGCGGCCGGACCTCGATGCCGGGTGCCGACATGTCGACAAGGAAGAAGGTCAGGTTCCGGTGCCGGGGCGCGTCCGCGTTCGTACGGGCGAGCAGGATGCCGTGGCCCGCCCACTGCGCCGCCGAGGTCCACACCTTCTGGCCGTTGACCCGCCAGCCGCCGTCCACCCGCTCCGCCCGGGTCCGCAGCGCGGCCAGGTCGGACCCGGCCTCCGGCTCGGAGAACAGCTGGCACCACAGCCGGTCGCCGCGGAGCGTCGGCAGCAGATGCCGCTCCTTCTGCTCCGGCGTCCCGTAGGTGATCAGGGAGGGCACCACCCAGGTGGCGATCCCCAGGTCGCTGATTTTGACGCCCGCGTCGCGCAGCTCCTGCTGTACGGCCAGCTGCTGTACGGGGCCCGCGCCCAGGCCGTACGGGGCGGGCAGGTGCGGCGCCGCGTATCCGGTGGGCGCCAGCTCGCGGCGTACGGCCGCCGGGTCCAGGCCGCGGACCTTCGCGATCACCTCGCGGGCCTGCTCGCGGTACCGGACCGCCTCCCGCGACCGCTCCATGGGCAGGTCCATGCGCAGTTCGCGCCGGGCGCCACCGGCGCCGTACCGGGCGGCGCGCAGCCGGAGTTCCGTACCGCTGCCCAGCAGTTGGCGGGCCACGGTCGCCCGCCGCAGGTACAGGTGGGCGTCGTGCTCCCAGGTGAAGCCGATACCGCCGAGGATCTGGATGCAGTCCTTGGCGCAGGTGAAGGCGGCGTCCAGGGCGGTGGCGGCGGCCAGCGCGGCGGCCAGGCCGCGGGACGCCGGGGCGTCGTCCGCCGCGCGCGCCGCGTCCCACGCCAGGGCGCGGGCCTGCTCGACCCGTACGAGCATGTCGGCGCAGAGGTGCTTGACGGCCTGGAACTGGCCGATCGGCCGCCCGAACTGCTCGCGTACGGCGGCGTGCGCGGCCGCGGTGTGCAGCGCCCAGGCCGCCGTGCCGCATGCCTCGGCGGCGAACAGCGTCGCCGCCAGGTCCCGTACGAGGTCGGAATCGACGTCCAGCACCCGGCCGGCCGGGACCGCGACGCCCTCGGCGGTCACGCGCGCGGCCGGGCGCGTCGGGTCGGCGGCGGCCGGGACCCGTATGGAGAGTGCGGCGGCGTCGACGGCGAGCCAGCGGGTGCGCGCCGGCGCGCCGGGCGACTCCGCCGCTTCCGCCGCTTCCGCCGCTTCCGCCGCTTCCGCCGCCAAGACGATCAGGTCCGCGTCGCCGCCGCCGAGGACGGGTGGCGCCGCGCCGTCCAGCACGTAGCCGTCGGCCGTCGGGGTCGCGCGGAGCGTGCCGGTGCCGAGCGCGACAGCGCCGATGCGTTCACCGGTGGCCAGGGCGCGCGCCAGGTCCGGGGCACCGGCGCGCCGCAGCACCTCGGAGGCGAGCACGCTGGGCAGGTACGGGCCGGGCAGCGCGGCGCGGCCGGTCTCCTCCAACACGACGGCCAGGTCGAGCAGTTCGCCGCCGCCACCGCCGCACTCCGGCGGCAGGTGCGGCCCGAGCAGGCCCATGGCGGCGAGTCCGTCCCAGTAGGCGGGGCGGCCACGGCGGCCGGGCCCGGCGTCGAGCAGCTTGCGCAGCTCCTCCGGCGGCACGGCGCGGGCCGCCCACCCGCGTACCGCCTCGGCCAGTTCCCCTTGCTCCGGTGTGATGCCGATGCCGGTGCCCATGCGCATGCTCATGCCGGGCAGACTAGAACACGTTCCAAACTGACGGTAGGTCAGCTGGGGTACGAAGTGCGGGCCGGACGGGGCGGCCGCGCGGGGCCGGGCGGGAGGGCGGGTCGCCGTCCGCACGGCCCGGGACCATATCCGTACGCTTACGGATTCCCGCACCGCACTTCGTCACCGCCGCACTTCGTCACCGCCGCACTTCGTTACCACCGCATTCCGCACGAAACGCACGCATCCGTAAACCACCGGCTCCCGAAAATTGCCGTCACATTCCACCACCGCCTCACCACCGGCCGGCCACCCGCACACGCCGCGTATTACCGGCACGTACGATCCGTCGTTATGAGTCACCGCGTACACCCGGTGACCGTACGACTAGGAGGAATCCCCATGGCCGCCGCGAACGCCCCCAAGCCGGAGATACTCGCCGCATTCGAGGCCGCAAAGGGTTTCATGCCGCTCGACGAGGGACTGGCGCTTTACACGGCGGCCGGTGAGGCGGCGGCGCTGGGGCTGCCGCTCGTCGAGGTCGGCACCTACTGCGGCCGTTCCACGATCCTGCTCGCCGACGCCGCGCGGGCGGCCGGCGTCACGGCCGTCACCGTCGACCACCACCGCGGCAGCGAGGAGCAGCAGCCCGGCTGGGAGTACCACGACCCGTCCGTGGTCGACCCCGAGGTCGGCCTCATGGACACCCTGCCCGCCTTCCGCCGCACCCTGCACGCGGCCGGGCTGGAGGACCACGTGATCGCGCTGGTCGGCCGCTCCCCGCAGGTCGCGGCGCTCTGGAACACCCCCGTCGGCCTGGTCTTCATCGACGGCGGGCACACCGACGAGCACGCCACCGCCGACTACGAGGGCTGGGCGCCGCACGTCGCGCCCGGCGGACTGCTCGTCATCCACGACGTGTTCGCCGACCCGGCGGACGGCGGCCAGGCCCCGTACCGCGTCTACCGGCGCGCCCTGGAATCCGGCGCCTTCACCGAAATGTCGGCACACGGATCGCTGCACGTACTGCGTCGCACCGGTGAAGGGCACTGACCGCACCACTACGATCGCGATGTGTCGAACGGCAGTACTTTCCCCCCGCGCCGCCGCTTCGGCGGCACCCTCGTCGTCGTCCTGGCCGCGCTGCTGGCCGCCTGCGCCGCGGGCTGGCTGATCTGGCGGTCCACGAGTGGTCACGGCGGCGACAAGCCGCCCAAGGCCCTGCCCGCGGCCGGCCCGGCCACGTCCCCCGGCGGCGCGCCGCCGGGCAAGGACGGCGCGGACAGAACGGACGGCGGGGACGGCCGGAACGGCCAGGGTGACCAGGCCGGTCCGGGCGGCCGGGCCGGGACCCGCCTCAAAGGCAAGGTCGTCCTCCTCGACCCCGGCCACAACCCCCACAACCGCGACCACACCCGCGAGATCGCCCGCCAGGTGGACGTCGGCAACGCGCGCAAGGAGTGCGACACCACCGGCACCTCCACCGACGACGGCTACGCCGAGGCGTCCTTCACGCTGGACGTGGCGCGGCGCGCCCGTGCCCTCCTCCAGGCCGAGGGCGCCAAGGTCGTATTCACCCAGGACGGCGACCGCCCGTACGGCCCGTGCGTGGACGAGCGCGCCCGCGCCGGGAACGAGGCCGGGGCCGACGCCGCGGTGTCCGTGCACGCCGACGGCGCGGGCACGGGCAACCGCGGCTTCCACGTGATCCTGCCCGCACGCGTCACCGCCGGCGCTGCGGACACCTCCGCCATCGTCGGCCCGTCGCGGCAGCTCGGCGAGCGCCTCGCGGGCCGGTTCGTGGCGGCGACCGGAAGCGCCCCGGCCAATTACCTCGGTGACGGCACCGGGCTGGTCGTACGGTCCGACCTCGGCGGCCTCAACCTCTCCGGCATTCCCAAGGTCTTCCTGGAGTGCGGCAATATGCGGGACGCGAAGGACGCCGCGCAATTGACCGATCCGCAATGGCGGGAAAAGGCCGCCCGCGGCATCGCCGAAGGCATTACGGGCTTCCTGACCCGGTAGCGGACGGCGTCGATACCCGCTCGATACCTGACCGATACCGACAAGACGGCCCACAGGTTCCGGCGGTAGGTTCCCCCTTACGATGGGGGGCCACCCCGTGCCTCGCCACGCGCCCACCAGCGCATACGGCAGCGACAGCGAAGACCAGACACCGGAACCGACAAAGGACCCTTACGTGAACATCCGCTCCCTCACTAGAGGCGACGGCGTGGTGATCGGAGCAGCGGTGTTGCTGTTCATCGCCTCGTTTCTCGACATCAGCTCGTACGACGGATCCGACTGCACCGGCAGCTTCTGCCCGAAGATCACGTCCTCGAACGCCTGGGACGCGCTGCCCCTGCTGATGGGCCTGTACCTGGCCGGCATCATCGCGGCCGCCCTGATCGTCGTCGCGCGGGCCCTGCCGAACCCGCTGAAGGTCGCCGGGCTCGACCTCGGGCAGTTCGGCGTCGCCTGGACCGTGTTCGTCGCCTGGTTCGCCTTCTGGACGACCGTCAACAGCGGCAGCGCGGGCGCCGGCCTGATCCTCGGCCTGATCGCCGCGCTCGTGCTGGCCGGCGCGGCCGTGGCCACGCCGCTGGTACCGGCGTTGAAGGCCGGGCTCATCCCGGCCCCGCGGCCGCAGGCCCCGTCCCCGTACGGCGCGCCCGCACCGGGCCAGGGCTACGGCTACCCCGGCGCCCACCAGCAGCAGCCGGGCCACGGCGGATACGGCTACCCGGGCGCCCAGCAGGCCGGCCAGGGCCAGCCGCAGCCGGGGCAGGGCCAGCCGGGCCCGCAGTCGTACGGCGGCCAGCAGCCCGCGCCGGCCGCCGCGCAGCAGCCCGCGCCCGCCACGGACTTCGCGCCGTTCTGGTTCGCGGTGCCGGTGGCGCGCCCGCTGTACGGCGAGGACGGCGCGCCGACGCCGATCGCCGAACTGGCGCCCGGCACGTGGTACCTGGCCGTGGACCAGCGCGGTCAGGCGCTCATCGCGCAGACGCAGGACGGGCGCCGCGGCGTCCTCCAGGACACGACCGGCATCCAGCGCGGCTGACCCCCGGCCCGCCGCCGCCCGCACCGCACGGCCCCTCGCCCACACTCCGGGCGGGGGGCCGTCGCCGTACCCGCCCTTCCCCTCCCCGCCCCCGCCTCCTACGCTGCACCGACGCACCTGACGCTCCATCACCAAGGCGATACACGGCGGACATCACACCCGTACGGAGGCCCTCCATGCGACTCGGCCTGGCACTCGGCTACTGGGGCCGCGGCCCCGACCCCCGGCACGTCGAACTCGCCCAGGAGGCCGAGCGGCTCGGCTACGACTCCGTATGGACCGCGGAAGCCTGGGGCTCCGACGCCTTCACCACCCTCACCTGGATCGCCGCCCACACGTCCCGCATCAAACTGGGCACCGCCATCGCCCAGATGGCCGCCCGCACCCCCACGGCCACCGCGATGCAGGCCCTCACCCTCGACCACCTCTCCGGCGGCCGGATGCTGCTCGGGCTCGGCCTGTCCGGGCCGCAGGTGGTGGAGGGCTGGTACGGCCGCCCGTTCCCGGCGAGCCCGCTGACCGCCACCCGCGAGTACGTGGACATCGTCCGCCAAGTGCTGCGCCGCGAGGCCCCCGTGACCCTCGACGGCCGCTTCCACCCGCTCCCCTACCGCGGCCCCGACGCCACCGGCCTCGGCAAGCCCCTCAAGCCCATCACCCACCCCCGCCGCCCCGGCCTCCCCGTCCTCCTCGGCGCCGAGGGCCCCAAGAACATCGCCCAGACCACCCGCATCGCCGACGGCTGGCTCCCGCTGTACTGGTCCCCGTACCGCACCGACGTGTACGAGCCCTCCCTCGCCGACGCCCCCGAGGGCTTCCTCGTCGCCCCCATGGCCCGCGCCCACGTCTGCGACGACGTGGCCGAAGGCCTGCTCCCCGTCAAGGCCATGCTCGCCTTCTACATCGGCGGCATGGGCCACGCGACCCGCAACTTCCACGCGGACCTGATGTCCCGCATGGGCCACGCCGACGCGGCCCACCGCATCCAGGACCTCTTCCTCCGGGGCCGCAGGGACGAAGCCGTCCACGCCGTCCCCGACACCTTCGCCGACGCCGTCTCCCTCATCGGCCCCCGCCCCCGCATAGCCGACCGCCTCACCGCATGGCGCAAGGGCCCGGTAACCGACCTCCTCATCACGGCCCCGGACCCGAAAACACTCCGGGCCCTGGCCGAACTGAACAGCTGACCCCCACACCACGAGCCACACCAGCGGGTGAACCGCCCCCTTTCCCCATTCGTCCGGCCACCCGCCTCCCTAGCCTCGCGCCATGGAAGCCCCGTACGCCCTGGAGATCGAACCCGAGGTCCGAGGAGCACGGATGAGCCGCGGATACCACACCCGATGGCAGGTGCCGGACGAGCACCGGGCCGACCCCGCCTACGTGGAGGCGGGGGCGGCGATCGCGCTCGGGCAGGCGGTGTTCGATGTGCGCGGTGCGCTCGGTGTTTCGGTGGGTGAGCTGGCCCGCCGGACGGGGCTCGGTGAGGACGAGATCGAGCGGATCGAGGGGGGCGGCACCGTGCCGACGCTGCCGTTGCTGCGGCGGCTGGCGGGTGCCCTCGACGCGCAGCTCGACCTGTCCATCGACTCGGACGAAGTGTCACTGTCCTTCGTCCCGCACGCCGCCTGACGCGCGAAGGCCCGGCGCCCGGCCGGGGGGTCGGGCGCCGTGGCCGGTGGGTCAGCCGAACACGGCCATCCCCAGCCACTCGTCCAGGAACGCCCGGTCGCCCGTGACCTCGATGCCCGGTGTGTCGACCGGGAGGCGGCGGTAGTACACGCGGAGGAGGTCGGCGGCGGGGCCCTGGAGGGTGGTGGTGGCCGGTTCGGGGGTGTGGCGGTAGGCGGGGGTGGTGCCGGTGAAGTCGAGGAGCCAGTCGGCGGGGGCGCCGGGCGGGGTGTCGGTCGCGTGCAGGCGCAGGGTGCGGTCGGTGCCGAGGAGGGTGTTGAGGGCGTGGTCGGGCCGGAGGGTCGGGATCAGGCACATCAGCTGCGACCACTCCTCGATGGTGTCGGCGGCGACCTCCGGGTCGAGGGGGAAGTCGGCGCCCGTCGCGGCGACCGCGTCCGCCCGGTGGATGATCGTCTCGTGGGTCATCCGCCGGGGCCAGAAGGCGGACGGCTGTCCCGGCGCCCAGGCCCAGATCGCCGCGTCGGGGCCCGCCTCGCGCATCGCCTCGGAGGCCAGCCGGGCGCCCTCGGCCAGCCAGGCGTCCAGGGCGGCCGGGTCGTGGTCCGGCGGGCCCGCGTGCTCCGGGACCGCGTCGAAGGGCACCATCTCGGTGGCCCGGGTGCGTACGGTCTCGCCCGCCCAGCGGTACGCGCCGCCGACGTGGCGTATGAGGTCTTCGAGGGTCCATTCCGGGCAGGTCGGTACGGGCGCCGTCAGGTCGGCGCCCCGTATGGTCCGCCGGAACCGGTCGGCCTCCACGAGGATTTCGGCACAGTAGCGGTCGTGGTCGAGTGTTCCGTTCATGGTCGTCATGGTGCGCACAGTAACGGGTGGGAGCGGTGGATGCCTCCGGATATCGCGGCCAACGGCACGCGGAGAGCGGGGAGTTGTTTACGCCGGGCTTATGCGGCTACCCGGCCGTCATGTCCAGCAGACACCGGTACGGAAGCAGTCACGCGGCCACGGCCGTCACCGTCATCGCGGACATCATGGCCGTGATCCTCGGCCTGTGGATCGTGATGTACCTGCTCGACGCGAACCGCGCCAACGACCTGGTGCACTTCGTCCAGGGGGCGGCGCGGTGGCTGGCGGGCTGGTCCTACAACCTCTTCACCTTCGACGCGGTCTGGCTGCGGACACTGCTGAACTACGGGCTGCCGGCGATCGTGTACCTGTTCGTGGGGCACGCGCTGGCCGCCCGTATCCGGCGGATCGAGCACTGAGCGCCCTCCCGGGCGGTCAGCGGCAGCAGTCCGGATCGAGCCCCGCCGGCAGGCGTTCGCCGCCGAAGACCGCCGTGGTCGCCTCGTCCCCGCCCAGCGCGGCCACGGCGAGCAGCATCGAGCCGGCCGTCCAGGACGTCTGTTCCTCGGGCCACACCGCGTCGTCGTCGAAGACGTACCCGGTCCAGTACATGCCGTTGTCGGCGCGCAGGTGCTGGACCCATTTGAGGATCTGCACGGCGCGGTCGGACTCGCCCATCGCCCACAGCGCCAGTGCCAGTTCGGCGCTCTCGCCGCCGGTGACCCACGGGTTGGGCAGGACGCAGCGGACGCCGAGGCCGGGGACGACGAAGTCCTCCCAGGCGGACTCGATGCGGTCCTTGGCCGCGGTGCCGCGCAGGGCGCCGCCGAGGACCGGGTAGTACCAGTCCATCGAGTAGCGGGCCTTGTCGAGGAAGCGTTCCGGGTGGTGCCGGATGGCGTGCCCGAGCCGGCCGAGGGCCAGTTCCCAGTCGGGCTGGGGCTCCTCGCGCTGTTCGGCCAGGGCGAGCGCGCAGCGCAGCGCCTGGTAGACGGAGGAGGAGCCGGTGAGCAGCGCGTCGGTGACGGGGGTTCCGTCGTCCTCGCGCTTCCAGCCGATCTCGCCGCCGGGCTGCTGGAGGTCGAGGACGAATTCGACGGCCGCGTAGACGGCGGGCCACATGCGGTCCACGAAGGTGTCGTCGCCGGTGGACAGGAAGTGGTGCCAGACGCCGACGGCGAGGTACGCGCAGAAGTTGGTCTCGCGGCCGCGGTCGGTGGGGGCGGCGGCGTCCCCGTCGGCGTAGGCCGCGTACCAGGAGCCGTCCGGGTTCTGGTGCCGTACCAGCCAGGCGTACGCGGCCTCGGCGCGCTCGTGCTCGCCGGCCGCGTCCAGGGCCATGGCGGCCTCGGTGTGGTCCCAGGGGTCGAGGTGGTGGCCGCGGAACCAGGGGATCGCGCCGTCCTCGCGCTGCGTCGCCAGGATGCCGGCGACGGTGCGGGCCGCCTGTTCCGCGGTCAGCACTCCGGGCAGGACCAGGCGTTCGGTACGTCCTGGTGTCGTCACTTGGCGGCCCCGGCGGCGGCAGCGGCCCCGGCGGCGGAACCGGTGGCGGCCCCGGTCGCGGCCCCGGCGCCCGCGGCGGCCTGCGCCGGCAGGTGCGGCTTGGTGGCGTACGCGACGAAGCTCTTGCCGATGACCGGGTTGAGCACCTGCTCGGCCATCCGTGTGGCCAGCGGCTTCTTCATGATGTCCCAGACCAGCAGCTTGTGGTACGCCTTGACCGGCAGCGCCTGGTCGTTGTCGACACCGAAGGCGCACTTGAGCCACCAGTAGGGGCTGTGCAGCCCGTGCGCGTGGTGGGTGCCGTACGGCTTCAGGCCGGCCTCGCGCATCCTGCCGAGGAGTTCGTCGGCCTTGTAGATGCGGATGTGGCCGCCCTCGACCTCGTGGTACTCGTCGCTGAGCGCCCAGCAGACCTTCTCCGGACCGTAGCGCGGCACGGTCACCGCGATCCGCCCGCCGGGCCGCAGCACCCGCACCATCTCGGCGAGCACGCCCTTGTCGTCGGGGATGTGCTCCATGACCTCGGAGATGATGACGACGTCGAAGCTCTCGTCGGGGAAGGGCAGGGCCAGCGCGTCGCCCTCCATGGCGGTGGCGGTGGCGCCCGCCGGGGCCTCGCCGGCCTCCTCCATGGCGGCGAACCACTTGGCGACCTCGCGGATCTCCTCGGCGTTCCGGTCGAGCGCCACGACCTGCGCGCCGCGCCGGTAGCACTCGAAGGCGTGCCGGCCCGCGCCGCAGCCCAGGTCGAGGACGCGGTCGCCCTGCGCGAGCGGGAATCGGGAAAAGTCGACGGTCAGCAAGGGCTCTCTGCTTTCGTCCTGGGGGTCCGCGCCTAGGGCCGGCGGCGGTGGGTCATGGCGGTGGTGGTCGGTGCCCGGCCGGGCCGCATCAGGCGCGGCCGGCCGGGGACGGGGCGGTGGCGGTCGCGGCGCCGCGGGTGCGCGCGGTCTGGAGGGCGATGGCCTCCCGGTAGCGTTCGGCGGTGCCGATGGCGGCCTGGCGCCAGGTGAAGCGGGCGAGGACGCGTTCGCGTCCGGCGGCGCCGAGGCGGCGGCGCAGGGCGTCGTCGTCCAGCAGCCGGGTCAGTCCGGCGGCCAGCGCGCCGGCGTCGCCCGGCGGTACGGACAGGCAGGTCTCGCCGTCCGGCCCGGAGACCTCGGGGATGGCGCCGCCGGTGGTGGCCAGCAGCGGCGTACCGGTGGCCATGGCTTCGGCGGCGGGCAGCGAGAAGCCTTCGTAGAGGGAGGGGACGCAGGCGATCTGGGCGCCGCGGACCAGGTCGACGAGTTCGGCGTCGCTGATGCCCTTGACGAACTCGATGGCGTCGCCGAGGCCGTGCCGGGCGATGGCGGCGGCCACCGGGCCGTCGTCGGCGCGCTTGCCGACGACCACCAGGTGGGCCCGCGGGTTGCCGGCACGGACCTCGGCCAGCGCTTCGACGAGGTGGACGAGGCCCTTCAGCGGCACGTCGGCGCTGGAGGTGGTGACGATGCGGCCGGGGATCTCGGGGACGGCCGGGTCGGGCGAGAAGAGGTCGGTGTCGGCGCCGATGTGCACGACGTGGATACGGCCGTCCGGCACGCCGAGGTGGTCGACGATCTCCTGGCGGGAGGAGCCGGAGACGGTCAGCACCGACGGCAGGCGGCGGGCGACGCGCTTTTGCATCCGGGTGAAGCCGTACCAGCGGCGCACCGACGCGCGCCGCTTCCAGCCCGCCGCGGCGTCCAGGTCGAGCTGCCGGTCGACGGTGATGGGGTGGTGGATGGTGGTGACCAGGGGGGCGCCGAGGCCGCCGAGCAGGCCGTAACCGAGGGTCTGGTTGTCGTGCACGACGTCGAAGTCGCCGCGGCGGGCGGCGAGGTGGCGGCGGGCGCGCAGGGAGAAGGTGAGCGGTTCGGGGAAGCCGCCGGTCCACATCGTGCCGACCTCGACGGCGTCGATCCAGTCCCGGTACTCGCCGCGCCCCGGCGTGCGGAACGGGTCGGGCTGCCGGTAGAGGTCGAGGCTGGGCAGTTCGGTGAGGGTGACGCCCTCGTCGAGGACCGGGTACGGCTGGGCGCCGATCACTTCGACGCGGTGGCCGAGGCGGGCCAGCTCGCGGGAGAGGTGGCGTACGTAGACGCCCTGGCCGCCGCAGAACGGGTTGCCCTTGTAGGTCAGCAGGGCGATGCGCAGGGGGCGGTCGCCGTCCGGCCCTGCGGAGGCGGCGGGGGCCTCGGCGGGGTGCGGCGCGGCTGCCTGGACGGCCTCGGCGGACACTCTCGGCCCCCTTCTCGCTGGACTTTCGCCGGAGCGTAACCGCTGGCGCTAATCTAGAACAAGTTTCAGTACGGATCGGCCGCGACCGGCCGGCGACCGGCTCGCGGCACCCGTGCGGGCCACCGCGGCCGGCAGGCTACTGATCAGTTCAAGGAGCTTCGAATCTACCGGCCCGGAACCCGTCGAATGGAGCCGCACCAGGTGATTCGCGCCACCACCCGCGCCCCTGCCATGCTGTGCCGATCGCATGACCGGTACGCGTCGCACCGCGGACGGACTGTCACGGAATGGGATATATGACTACGGACTCCACAGCGGCCGGAGCGGCGCTTCCCGCCAGTCCTCCCCTGACCGCGCGTCAGGAGGCCCGCCGCCGCCGCATCCTGCACGCCAGCGCCCGGCTGGCCAGCCGCGGCGGGTTCGACGCCGTGCAGATGCGCGAGGTGGCCGAGTCGTCCGACGTGGCGCTCGGCACCCTCTACCGGTACTTCCCGTCCAAGGTGCACCTGCTCGTGGCGACCATGCAGGACCAGTTGCAGCATCTGCACGAGACGCTGCGCAAGCGCCCGCCGACGGAGCGGGAGCCCGGCGCGCGGGTCGCGCAGACGCTGATGCGGGCCTTCCGGGCGCTGCAGCGCGAACCGCACCTGGCGGACGCCATGGTGCGCGCCCTGACGTTCGCCGACCGCTCGGTGAGCCCGGAGGTGGACACCGTCTCCCGGCTCACCACGACGATCATCCTGGACGCGATGGGGCTGGACGGCGCGCCGACGCCGGAGCAGCTGTCCGCCGTCCGGGTCATCGAGCACACCTGGCACTCGGCGCTGATCACCTGGCTGTCCGGGCGCGCCTCGATCGCCCAGGTGAAGATCGACATCGAGACCGTCTGCCGGCTCATCGACCTCACCGCACCCGGACCGCGCGCCTGACGTGAAGGCTACGAACGGGTAACCCCTGACATGGCGCATTCGGGGCGCGCGCAACCCCAACGCGCGCCCCCACGCATCCGCTTGGCCAGTTTCCCGGGTCCATGACAGCGGCATTGCCGGTATGAATTCCGGGTACTCGCAAAGGTGCCGGTACACGGGGGTCTGGAGGGGGACTGCAGTGATCCGGGTGTTACTCGTTCACGACATCTGTCTGTTCCGATGGGCGTTGACGGAAGTGCTCGACCGGGAGAACGACATCGACGTCGCCGCCGCCACCACCCGTGACGCGGCGGAACGGGTACGGGCCGTACGCCCCGACGTCTGCGTCGTGGACGCGGAGAGTCCGGAACCCACCGGCCAGGGGATACTGCGCAAGTTATCCAGACTGGGGAAAGCGAAAGGCCCGGGGAAAACCCCGGCGCTGCTGGTGCTCGGCTCGGCGCACCGTCCCGGTCCACTGCGCCGGGCCTTCGAGGCGAACGCCCTCGGATACGTCGACAAGGAAGCCTCACCGGTGCAGCTGACCACCGGAATACGGCAGGTGGCGGCGGGGAAACGGTTCATCGACGGTTCGCTGGGCTTCGGTTTCCTCCAGGCCGCCGACATTCCGCTGACCCGCCGCGAGCTGAGCGTGCTGTCACTGGCCGCCGAGGGCTCCTCGGTCTCCGAGATCGCCGGCGTCCTGCATCTGTCGACCGGGACCGTGCGCAACTACATGTCCGCCATCACCCGCAAGACGGGGGCCCGCAACCGCGTCGACGCCATCCGCATCTCGCGCGGGGAGGGCTGGCTCTAGCGGCGGGACGGCCGGGGCCGCGGCAGCCGACGCCACGGGGTCCGCCGAAGAAGTGCCGGCCTCCTGCGCCTCCCACCCCTCGTGCGCCCAGCCACCCGTCAGTTCGCGGTAGAGCGCCGACCGCCGCAGCAGGTCGCCGTGCCGGCCCGTCCGGGCGTGCGTACCGTCCATCACCAGCACCCGGTCGGCCCGCAGCGCCGAACTGATGCGGTGCGCGACGACGATCAGCGAGCCGCCGGGGCGGGCCGCGAAGGCGCGTTCGGCGCGGGCCTCGGCCGCCGGGTCGAGGTGGCACGTCGCCTCGTCGAGGACGACCAGCGGCGCGGGCGCGAGGTAGGCGCGGACCAGGGCGATCAGCTGGCGCTCCCCCGCGGACAGCCCGTCGGGGGCGAGCGCGGCGTCCGGCCCGCCCAGCCGCGCCAGCAGCGCGTCGGCGCCGACCGCCTCGGCGGCGGCCGCGATGTCCGTGTCCGTGCCCCGGTCGCCGGGGCACAGGTAGAGCAGGTTCTCCCGTACGGAGCCGGAGAAGACGTACGCCTCCTGCGGCACGAGCACCCGGTCCGCGGCGGCGGGCCGCCGGACCTCGCCGCTGTCGGGCTCCAGCAGGCCCGCGACCAGCCCGGCGAGGGTGGACTTGCCGATGCCGCTCGGGCCCACGACGGCCAGGTGCCCGCCCACCGGCACGGTCAGGTCCAGGCCGCGGACGACCGGGTCGGCGTGCGGGCCGTACGCGAAGGTCACGCCGGTCAGTTCGACGGCGCGCCCGGCGCGGGGCGCGCTGTGCGGCCGGGCGTGCACCGGCGCGGCCACCGGCTCGGCGGTGAGGCGGCGCAGCACCACGCCCAGGCGGGTACCGGCCGTGCCCAGGCCGTGCATCAGGCTCTGGAGCGCGGGCAGCAGCGACTGCGTGAGATACGCGAGCGCGCCCACCAGCGCGCCGGGCGTCACCCCGCGGCCGAGCAGCCAGGGCGCGGCGACCAGCAACAGGACGATGGGCAGCCGCCCGCTGATCCCGAGGGCGAGCACCCGGCACACGCTCCAGCGGGCCAGGGCACGCGACGCCTGCTGTTCGGCGTCGAACCGCTCACCCGCCGCGTCGGCCAC
Source organism: Streptomyces sp. NPDC059788 (assembly GCF_042732265.1). Lineage (NCBI taxonomy): Bacteria > Bacillati > Actinomycetota > Actinomycetes > Kitasatosporales > Streptomycetaceae > Streptomyces > Streptomyces sp. NPDC059788. The sequence goes on from NZ_JBHWHY010000020.1 coordinate 68,553, forward strand.
GGTCCGCTCCGCACCGGCCGCGGTGATGTCGCGCAGCCCGCCGACCGCCGCGCCGGTCTCCTCGGCGAGGGCCTCGTCGGCCGTGAGGAACGCCTCCTGCCGGCGGGCCATCGGCCGCAGCGCCCCGGCGAACAGTGCCAGGCCGAGCAGCAGCGGCGGCAGGACCAGCAGCAGGAGTACGGGGGCGAGCGAGCACAGCCCGGCCAGCGCCCCGGCGGTGACGAAGACGAACGAGCGGGACACCAGCACCAGTCCGGCGAAGGTGTCCCGGGCGATCTCCACCTGGTGGGTCAGCCGGGAGACCGCCGCGCCGTCGGGGGCGTACAGCCCGCGGGCGACGACCTTGCGCACCAGGGCGTCGCGCAGCGGTTCCACCAGGTCGGCCACGGCCCCGTAGACCCGCGCGGTCCCGTACGCGCCGGCGCCGACGCAGAGCGCGGCGGCGGCCAGCCAGGCGACGCCGACGACCGGGGAGCCGCGCAGGAAGCCGTCGTCGAGGGCGTGCGCGAGCGCGTATCCGAACAGGAAGGTCTGCCCGGACTCGACCAGTGACCAGCCCGCGAGCCGGCCCAGGACCCGGCGCCGCCGCTTGAGGAAACGCGGGCCGGAGCGCCGCAGCGCTTCCCCGGGGACGGTTCCCCGCCGCCGTGCGGCGGCCGGAACGGCTTCAGACATGCGCGGCCTCCTTCGGGACCGTGGCGAACAGCGCCCGGTAATCGGGCAGCTGCCACAGCTCGGCGTGCGGCGCAAGGGCGCGAATCCGCCCGTCGTCGAGCCAGGCGACCAGGTCGGCGCGGGCGGCGGTGGCGGCGCGGTGCGCGACGACGATGCGGGTGGCGGCCCGCACGTCGCGCAGCAGGGCGCGGGTGACGTTCAGTTCGGTGACGGTGTCCAGGCTGGACGTGGCGTCGTCGAGGACGAGCAGCCGCTCGGCGTGCGCGAACGCCCGTGCCAGGCCGAGCCGCTGGGTCTCACCGCCGGACAGCGGCGCGTCCGCGCACGGCGTCGCGTAGCCGTCGGGCAGGCGGTGGATGAAGGGCGCGGCGCAGGCGGCCTCTGCGGCGGCCTCGATGTCCTTGTGCCCGGGTGCGTACGAGCCGAGGGCCAGGGTGTCGCGGAGGGTGGCGCCGAGGACCGCCGGGCGTTCGAAGGCGTAGCCGACCGCGCGGCGCAGGGCGTCGTGCGACAGGTCGGGCAGCGGTACGTCATCGAGGGTGATCATGCCGGAGTCCGGGTCGGCCAGCCGTCCGGCGACCGCGGCCAGCACGGACTTGCCGGTGCCGGAGCGGCCGACGACGGCGACCGAGGAGCCGCCGGGCACGGTCAGGTCCAGGCCGCGCAGCACGGGGCGGTCACCGCGCCGCACGGTGACGCCGTGCAGCTTCAGCGTGCCGTTGCCCGAGCCGAGCTGCCGCCGCCCGTAGGGCATCGCCGGTATCTCCAGGGCCTCGGCGATGCGCCGGGCGGCGGCGCGGGCGTGCACCAGGCTGTTGAGCCGGCCGACGACCTGGCCGACCCCGGTGGCCAGCGCCGCGTACCGGGACGCGGCGAGCAGCGCGCCGACGGTCAGCGCGCCCTGCGACAGCCGGATTCCGGCGACGCACAGCACGGCGATCTGGAGCAGCGGTACGAGCATGGCGGCCTGGGCCGTCGAGCGTCCCAGGACGTGCCACATGCGGTGGCCGTGCGCGGCGAGGCCGGGCAGCGGGGCGAGGATGCGGGCGGCCTCGCGGCGCTGGGTGCCCGCGGCGGTGATGGTGCGGGCGCCGCCGACCGCCTCGACGAGCCGGCCGGCCATGTCGCCCTGGCTCTCCTGGTAGCGCCCCACGCAGTCGCCGGTGTCGCGCGCGAAGGCACGCAGCAGGAGGGCCAGCAGCGGCATGCCCAGGAGGAAGGCGGCGGCGGTCCACACATCCACGTACACCAGCGCGACGAGCGCGCCGACCGGTGTGACGACGGCGGCGAGCGAGGCGGCCAGGGCGGTGGGGGCGGTACCGGCGTGGGTGGCGTTGCCGACGACGCGGGTGACCAGGTCGCCGGTGCCGTACCGCTCGGTGGCGCGCGGCCCGGCGGCGAGGAGGTGGTGGGTCAGGCGCCGCCGTACCCAGGCGGTGCCGCGGGCGTCGGTGGTGCCGGTGAGGAGCCCGTCGAGGGCGTCCAGCAGGACGATCAGGCCGGTCAGGGCCGCGCAGACGGTGAGCCAGCCCGCCGCGGGCCGGTGTTCCAGCAGCAGGTCGAGGGTGTGGCCGAGGGCGGCGGGGAGGGCCAGGCCGAGGCCGGCCGAGGTGACGGTGAGCAGCAGGAGCGCGGTGGCACGCAGGGCACTGTGGCGCAGGGCGCCGCCCAGCAGCCGGTCGGCGGGGGTCACGGTCACAGCCTCTCCAACGGGGTGTGCGTGCGGCCCGCGCAGGGGCCGCACGCACGTCCGGATCACAACTCCCGGATCTGGTCTACCGGTTCAGGCATTCCGGCAGAGCTCTCCGATCGGTCCGATCAGAGACACAGGACGATGCTGGCGTCACTCCAGCAGAGCAGGAGGCTGGCCTCGCTGCCGCCACCGCCGCCGCCGTGCTCCGGAGCGTCCATCGCCTGCAGGTCGAGAAGCGCCATGACACTTTCCTCTCACTATGGGGACGTTGTCGTGCTGGTTGTGCTGTGTTGCAGGTGGTGCTGCTGTGCCGGGTGGCGGGTCTCCCCGGAGCACCCGGTGGTACGGCTCCGGCACGGCGGCCGGGGCCGGCTTCAGGGCCGCCGGATCTCCGGGGAGGGCGGCGGGAGGAAGGGCAACTGGACGGGCCGGTCGTGCAGCGCGGCGCCGAGGGCCAGCAGGCAGCCCGCCGTCCCGGTCGCCAGGTCCATCGACAGGCGCATCATCTGGTCGCCCGGGAAGGCCAGGTGCTTCTGGTACGGCATGGCGTACCAGCTCAGATAGGAGATCTGGGCCGCCAGTTCGCCGTCGAGGTCGGCGCCCGGGGTGGTGGTACGCGCCAGGTGCAGCACGCATCCCGCACGGCCGCGGAAAAGGCCGGGCTGCGCGTAGAAGCGGGACCTGGCGGCGGGCAGGATGGCGGTGCGGGCCTCCTGGAACTCCTCGTCCGAGCGGTGCGCCAGGTAGTCGTCGAGCACCGTCGCGATGCCGACGCTGCCGCCGCCGAGGTACGGCAGTGTCCGCCAGCCCTCGTCCACGACCAGGGTGCCGTTCTTGTTCCGTACGCAGCGCGCCAGGTCGCGGCGGAGGGCCTCGGCCGCGAGGTCGAGCAGGCCCGGGTCGCCGGTGCTCTCGTACAGCCGCAGGAAGAGCAGCGCGGGTCCGCTGGCGCCGCGCAGCAGCCCGGCCCGCTTTCCGCAGGCGTCGAGCCGGTCGGCGGTGTGTCCGGCGGCCTCCAGGGCCCGGTCGCGCAGTTCGCGCTCGCCGCGGGTGCGTGCGAGGTGGTCGAGTGCCAGGCCGACGCCGGCCAGGCCGCCGTGCAGGTCGGGGGCGAGGCGGTGCCACTTCTCGGCGAGGACCCGCTCCATCAGCTCCATGGCCCGCTCGGCGTGGCCCAGCCGGTCCAGTACGCAGGCGACGCCGGCCAGTCCGTCGTAGAAGCCGAGCGAGGTGCCGGGAGGAGGCGGGGCGGTCTGCCGCAACAACCACTCCTCGCCTTCCCCGTACCTCCCGGCACCGGTCTCGGCGAGTGCGTGCAGGACGCCCGCGGCGCCGTACGCGATGCCCAGCCCGCCGCCGTCGGTGAACTGGGCGATGTCGCCGGGGAAGAGCCGGTCGGTGCGTTCGGGGGTGGCCGAGGCGAGGATGCCGCGGACCATCGAGTCACGGCAGTGCGGCCAGTCGGCGGGTTCGGCGGGGAGGTAGGGCGCGGGTGCGTGGCGGCGCTTCGCCGAGGGGGCCTGCGCGGGGGCGGCCGGGGCCTCCTGCGGCCGTACTTCCGGTGTCCCCTGGATGACCTCCACCGCTTCGGCGAGGAACTCGGCCGGTACGTCAGGGAACTCGTGCGCCACGATCTCGGCGAGGTGCGCGGCCTTGTCCCGGTCGATCACCAGCAGGGTGGTCATCGGCAGGAACAGCGCGAGCCGCAGGCAGGCGAGCGCGTAACGGTCCACCTCGAAGCCGGTGCGGTCGGCCGGGGCGATGAAGCCGGGGTGTGCCAGCGTCTGCCGCTGCGCCTCGCCGGCCTCCGCCGCGGCCTCGAAGTCCAGGAGTTTCACGCCCTTCTCGTCGGGCGCGACCATGATGTTGAACATGTGCAGGTCGTTGAAGACCACGCCGCGGCGGTGCACGGCGGCCACCACGTCCTCGACGGCGGCGTGGACGCCCAGCGCCCACCGCGTGTAGTCGGCCAGCGCGGACGGCTCCGGCGCGGTCCCGATCAGCGGGTGCCGTTCGGCGAAGAAGGAGTTGAGGGTGCGCCCCTCAAGGAAGTCCATGACCAGGAAGCGGTGGTCGTCCAGAGTGAACCAGTCACGGACCTCGGGGGCGACACCGAGCCCGGACAGCTTCTCCAGGGCGGCCCGTTCGCGTTCCAGGCGGGTGACGGCGTCGGCGCGGTCGGCGGCCAGGCCGGCGTGCGGGCGGGCTTCCTTGAGCACCACCTTGTCGCCGGTGCGCCGGTCGCGGCCCAGGTAGACGCCGCCGCCGTTGGAGAAGTGCAGCGCCGACTCGATCTGGTACGGCAGGTCGGCGACGGTGGTGGAGTTGCGGGCGGCGAGCTGCGGGGCGAGGAAGTCCGGCAGCGTCACCCACTCCGGCGGCCGGAATCTCGGCTCGCGCCGGTCGGGGACCAGCTTCCCTTCGGCGTTCTCGATCGCGCCGACCAGGTTGCCGTGCTCGTCGACGCAGTAGCGCCGGGCGAATCCGCCGTACCGCACGTAGAGCGGGCCGTCCTGCCAGCGCAGGTCGCTGAGGATGTACGGGCCCTGCTCGCCGGCCAGCAGCGCGCCCAGCTCCCGCAGGATGGTGTGCAGCGCCTGCTCGTCCGACGGGTAGATGGTGGCGAACTTGCCGCTCGAACCGCGGTCGGCGTACTTGGAGTTGCGCAGGTGCAGCGGGCGCGGGCCCGGCACGAACTTGAACGGGATCAGCCGCGCGACGCAGTAGTCCCAGACCTGGGAGGCCATCTTCTCGGCGTTGTCCGTACAGGCCGAGACGTGGATCTTCCAGCCCTGCGCGGGCAGTCCGGGTCGCGGCTGTCCCTCGGCGTCGACCGGATTGACGTGAAGCCAGTCCCCGGAGAGGAAACAGCGCCACCCTTCGGGGACTGCGCGTTGCGCCGCCTCGTACAGGGGGCCGCGTTCCGACGCGGCTCCGGTCCCGGCGGACAGACGGTCCGGGGTCTCGTAGAAGAATCTGTCGGCGAGACAGTAAACCTCGTACCGCTTGTCCATCATCTCCCCCTCGGCGGCGTGGCACAGAGATTTCCACGCCGCCGAGGGGCGTTAACAGTCGCAGATGTCACGAGGTCGCCGTGAGAAGTTCACGGGTTACTGACGGTACGTACCGGTGGGCGCGGGCCTCGCACCCGTACCGCCCAGCGGGAACGCCCGTGGGCTCCGGTGGCCGGAAGCCGCTCACTCTCCGGGGGTCTCGCGCCCCAGTGGTCCCGGCTCCTCGGGGGGGGCTCACTCCTCGGGCGGGAAGACGGCCTCTCCCGTGTCGGCGAGCGTCACGGTGATCGCCTCGACGGGACAGCCCTCCGCCGCCGCGAGCACGTCGTCACAGGCGTCGCACTCGGCCCGTACGGGGTGCGACTGGCGGGCCGCGTCCAGCTCGAAGCCGCCGGGCGCGGTGGCCGCGCACAGGCCGGAGCCGATGCACACGTTCCGGTCCACCGCCACGTGCCAGCGGGTCCCGGGGTCCGTCCCCCCGGGCCCGCCCTTGCCGGTCCGGGCCGCGTCGTCCGTGCCGCTCATAGCGTCCTCACCCCTTCGCGGGCAGGTGGATCATCTTGTGCTCCAGGTAGGCGCCGAAGCCCTCGGGCCCGAACTCCCGCCCGATGCCGGAGTTCTTGTATCCGCCGAAGGGTCCGAGCATGTCGATGCTGAAGGTGTTCACCGAGTATGTGCCGGTGCGCACCCGCCGCGCGACGTCGATGCCGTGCTCGGTGTCGGCCGTCCACACCGAGCCGGACAGCCCGTAGTCGGAGTCGTCGGCGATGCGGACCGCCTCGTCCTCGTCGTCGTACGGCAGCAGGCAGATCACCGGGCCGAAGATCTCCTCGCGGGCGATGCGCATGGAGTTGGACACCTCGCCGAACAGCGTCGGCTCCACGTACCAGCCGGTCTCCAGACCCTTCGGCCGCCCGCCGCCCGTGAGGATCTTGGCGCCCTCCCGCTGTCCGAGGGCGATGTAGTCCAGCGACCGCTGCCGCTGGCGCCGGGCGACCAGCGGGCCGACCTCGGTCGCCGGGTCCAGCGGGTCGCCCACGCGCAGGGCGGACGCGGCGGCGGTGAAGCGTTCGGCGATCTCGTCGTAGCGCTCGCGCGGCGCGAGGATGCGCGACTGCGCGATGCACGCCTGCCCGTTGATCAGCCACGCGAACGGCACGATGCCCGCCACCGCGGCGTCCAGGTCGGCGTCCGGCAGGATCACGGCCGCCGACTTGCCGCCCAGTTCCAGCGTCACCCGCGTCAGGTTGCGCGCCGCGACCTCCATGACGCGCCGGCCCGCGGCGACCGACCCGGTGAAGGCCACCTTGTCCACGTCCGGGTGCCCGACCAGGTACTCGCTCACCTCCCGGTCCGCCGGGAGGATCGACAGCACCCCCGGGGGCAGCCCGGCCCCGCTCACGATGTCCGCCAACAGGTAGGCGTCCAGCGGCGTCTCGGGCGACACCTTGAGGACCACCGAACAGCCCGCCAGCAGCGCCGGTGCCAGCTTGGCCGCCGCGGTGAACTGCGGCACGTTCCACGGCACCACGGCCGCCACCACGCCCACCGGCTCGCGCCGCACCAGCAGCGGCCCGAGCGCGCCGGCCCGGCGCTCCTCGAACGGGAAGTCGCGGGCGACGGTGAGCGCCGCGTCCCACGCCATCATCGCGGCCAGCGCCTGCACCAGCACGCCGGAGGTGTACGGGGTGCCGTTCTCGGCGCTGATGACCTTGGCGATCTCCTCGCTCCGTACGGCGAAGGCGTCCTTGATGCGCGTGACCACCGCGATCCGCTCCGCGAGCGGCGTACGCGCCCACACCCCGGAGTCGAAGGAGGCGCGGGCCGCGGCGACGGCGCGGTCCACGTCGGCGCGCGAGGCGTGCGGCACCCGGCCGATGACCTGCTCGGTGTGCGGCGAGACCACCTCGATGGTGCCGCCGCCGGCCGGGTCGGCGAACTCGCCGCCTATGTAGAGCTTTTCGTACTCGACGAGTGCGCTCATGGCTGCCGCCTCCTGCGGGTCGACCGATGGGTGATCGCGTACGGAACGTTTCTGACGCCGCATCAGGACTGATACCAGTTCTAGTTATGCTGGGCAATGCTCGGCACGGGGGCGCGGCCGGTCCGCGCGGAGGCGGAGGTGCGGCGGATGACGACAGCAGCCAGGACCGGGACGGCGGAGGCCGGTCCCCGGGTGACCGACCACCGGGGCGGTGTGTGGTCCATCGCCGTGCCCATCCCGGACAACCCGCTCGGCCACACCCTCGTCCACCTGCTGGAGACCGGCCGGGGCCCGGTCCTCGTGGACACCGGGTGGGACGACCCGGACGCCTGGGACACCCTGACCGCCGGGATCGCCGCCTGCGGCTTCGAGGTCACCGACCTGCACGGCGTGCTGATCACCCACCACCACCCCGACCACCACGGCCTCTCCGCCCGCGTCCGGGAGGCGTCCGGCGCGTGGATCGCCATGCACGCGGCGGACGCCGCCGTCGTACGCCGCACCCGGGAGGCCGCACCCGGCCGGTGGCTCGACTACTTGATCACCAAGCTGGCCGCGGCCGGCGCGCCCGACAGCCACCTGGAGCCCCTGCGCACGGCGCGCGCCAAGGGCCGGGCACGCGGCCTGCCCGGACAGCGGGCCGCGCTGCCCGACCGCGACATCGCCCCCGGCGAACTCCTCGACCTGCCCGGCCGCCGGCTCCGCGCCGTCTGGACCCCCGGCCACACGCCCGGCCATGTGTGCCTGCACCTGGAGGAGGACCATCCGGCGCGGCGGCCCGGCCACGGGCGGCTGTTCTCCGGCGACCATCTGCTGCCGGGCATCAGCCCGCACATCGGGCTGTACGAGGACCCGGACGACACCACCCCCGCCGACCCGCTCGGCGACTACCTCGCCTCCCTGGAACGGGTCGCCCGGCTCGCGCCCGCCGAGGTGCTGCCCGCCCACCAGCACGCCTTCACGGACGCGGCCGGCCGGGTGCGCGAGCTGCTCGCCCACCACGAGGAGCGGCTCGCCGGGCTGCGCGCGCTGCTCGCCGTACCCCGTACGCCCTGGCAGCTCGCCGAGGCCATGGAGTGGAACCGGCCGTGGGAGCGGATTCCGTACGCCTCGCGGACCATCGCCGTCTCGGAGGCGGAGGCGCATCTGCGGCGGCTGGTCCGGCTGGGGCTGGCGGAGGCGGTGCCGGGGTCGCGTGGGGCGTCCGGGGCGGAGCCGGTGACGTACCGGGCGGTGTGAGGGGGCGCCGGCCGGGCCCGTGACCGGGACTCCCCCGGCCCGCCGGTTAAGGTGTGCGAGACAATTTCATCCTGTGCCCGATCGGGGGAAGCCGGTGGAAATCCGGCGCTGACCCGCAACCGTGATCCGGGACGTACGGCATCGACTCACCCGGTCGGCCGCCGGGCCGCGCACCGGCCCCGCGCCCGGCCGCCCGCGCGGCTCCGTACGCCCGGGCAGCCGGAGCACCCGCTGGGGCACGACCAAGGCTCCCGCCACCGCAAGGCCGCGCCTCCTCGCGCGGACGCCCGGTGCGCGGCACCGTCGAGGTAAGCGGAGCTGAGCCCGGTGCCACCGCCGCCGATCACCGATCGGCGGACGGCGGGGCGTCCGAGTGCGGCTGCGCACCCACCGCAGCACCCACCCGCAGCGAACCGATCCGAGAGGCACCGACCCGATGGCCACCACGGCTCCCCAGGTTTCCCTGGCTCCCAGGGCTTCCACGGCCCCCACCTTCGCCGCCCTGGCGCGCCGCGCCGCCGCGGCGCTGGCCGGCGCCGCCGTGCTGTGCGCGGCCGGCGCGCCCGTGGCCACCGCCGACTCCGCCGCACCCGCCGCGCAGGCGTCCAAGCTGCCAGACGGGCTGTACGGCACCAAGGACCCGCAGTACGACGGCGTCTGGCGGCAGTCGCTCGCCCTCCTCGCGCAGCGCACCGTCGGCGTGCGCCCGTCGGTGACCGGCGTCGACTGGCTCGCCGGGCAGCAGTGCTCCGACGGCGCCTTCACCGCCTTCCGCGCCGACCCGGGCAAGGCGTGCGACGGCAAGACGATGCGGGACACCAACCAGACGGGCGCCGCGGTACAGGCGCTGGCCGCGCTCGGCGGCCACGACGACGCCGTACAGAACGCCGTGAAGTGGCTGAAGTCGGTGCAGAACGATGACGGCGGCTGGCCCTCGATGGGCGGCTCGCCCAGCGACGCCAACTCCACCTCCGTGGTGATCGGCGCGCTGAAGGCGGCCGGCGAGAAGCCGGAGTCCGTGCAGAAGGGCGGCAAGTCCCCGTACGACGCGCTCGTCGCCTTCCAGCTGGGCTGCGACGCGAAGGAAGGGGAGCGCGGCGCGTTCGCCTTCCAGCCCAAGGACGGCAAGCTCGCCCCGAACGCCGACGCCACGGCCGCGGCCGTCCTGGGCGGCCTGGGCGACGGCTTCGTGGTCAGCCCGGCGGGCAAGGACGTCAACCAGCCGGTCGAGCCCCTGAAGTGCGCCGGGGGCGAGGACAAGAAGCGCGACCCGGAGCAGGCCGCCCAGGGCGGCGCCGCGTACCTGGCCTCGGTGCTCGCCGCGGGCGACCAGCACCTGAAGTCCGCGATGCCCGGCGCCGAGGACCAGCCCGACGTCGGCAACACCGCCGACGCCGTCGTGGCGCTCGCCGCCGCCTCCCACGGCGACGCCGCGCAGAAGCCGCTGCAGTGGCTGGAGAAGAACTCGGCCGACTGGGCCAAGGAGGCCGGCCCGGCCGCGTACGCACAGCTGGTGCTCGCCGCGCACGCCGCCGGCGGCGACCCGCGCAAGTTCGGCGGCGCCGACCTCGTCGCCCAGCTGAACGCCACCGGGCCGAAGCCGGCCGGCAGCTCCGCGCCGTCCGCCACGCCCGAGAAGGACGCGCAGGACCAGGACGAGCAGGACTCCGGCGTGTGGTGGATCGTCGGCATCGTCTTCGTGGCGAGCGTCGGCGCCGGGTTCCTGCTGAGCGGCCGCCGGAAGAAGAGCGGCGTCTGATGCGCCACGCGCCACGGTCCCGCTCACCGCGCCTCCTCGGCGCCCTGGCCCTGGCCGGTACGGTCCTGGGCCTGGGCGCCGCGCCCGCCCAGGCCCAGGAGTACCGCTACTGGTCCTTCTGGGACGGGCCGTCCGCGGAAGCCGCGGCGTCCGGGGGCGGCGGCTGGTCGTACGCGACCGAGGGGCCGGCCACCAGCCGCCCCCGGGACGGTGCCGTGGCGGGCCTGCGTTTCACCGTCAGCGCCGGCTCCGCCGAGGCGGGCAGACCGCGCCGCGCGGCGGACTTCGCCGCGATCTGCGCGAAGACGCCCGCCGAGGACGGCTCCAAGCGCGTCGGACTGGTCCTCGACTTCGGTACGAAGGCGGAGGCACCGGCCGGGGAGAACCCGCCGCCGGTCCGCACGGAGTGCGTGCGGCTGCCCGAGGACGGCACGGTCGGCGACGCGCTGGCCGCGGCGGCCAAGCCGCTGCGGTACGACACGAACGCGCTGCTGTGCGCGATCTCCGGATATCCGAAGGCGGGGTGCGCGGAGAAGGCGGTGCCGGGGCCCGGTTCCGGTTCACCGGGCACCGAAACCGCCAAGGACGCGGTCGCCGGCAAGCGGGCGGACGACGACTCGGGCGGCCCCTCCGCCGGACTGATCGGTGGCATCGCCGTCGTGGTCGTCCTGGGCGCGGCGGCCGGGTGGCAGGCCCGCCGCCGCCGCGGATGAGCGCCCGCGTCCCCGGCGTCCCCCGCGCCACCCGTTCCACCGCGCTGCACGCGGGCGCCTGGTGGCTGTGGGCACTGGGCCTGGCCACCGCCGCGTCCCGGACGACCAACCCGCTGCTGCTGGGGCTGCTGATCGGCGTGGCGGGATACGTCGTCGCGGCGCGCCGCACGGACGCGCCGTGGGCCCGCTCGTACGGCGCGTTCCTGAAGCTGGGCCTGCTGGTGATCGGCATCCGGCTGGTCTTCGCGTTCTTCCTCGGCTCCCCCATCCCGGGCACGCACGTGCTGCTCACGCTGCCGGAAGTGCCGCTGCCCGAGTGGGCGCGCGGCGTGCGGATCGGCGGCCGGGTCACTGCCGAGGGCATGCTGTTCGCCTTCTACGACGGGCTGAAGCTGGGCACCCTCCTCATCTGTGTCGGCGCCGCGAACGCGCTCGCCAGTCCGGCGCGACTGCTGAAGTCGCTGCCGGGCGCGCTGTACGAGGCGGGCGTCGCGGTCGTCGTCGCGATGACGTTCGCGCCCAACCTCGTCGCCGACGTGCAGCGGCTGCGGGCCGCGCGCCGGCTGCGCGGCCGCCCCGACCGGGGCTTCAAGGCGCTGCTCCAGGTGGGGCTGCCGGTCCTGGAAGGCGCACTGGAACGTTCGGTGTCGCTGGCCGCCGCCATGGACGCGCGCGGATACGGCCGTACGGCACAGGTCCCGCCCGCCGTACGCCACACCACCACCGCGCTCACCCTCGGCGGCCTGCTCGGCGTCTGCGCCGGTACGTACGGGCTGCTGGCCGACACCGGAGCGGCGTACGGCCTGCCGGTGCTGCTCGCCGGACTGGTCGCGGCCCTCGGCGGGCTGTGGCTGGGCGGCCGGCGGTCCGTACGCAGCCGCTACCGTCCCGACCGGTGGGGCGTGCGCGCCTGGCTGGTGTCGGGCTCCGGCGTCGCGGTGGCCGCCCTGATGATCTGGGCGAACTCCGCCGACCCGACCGCCCTGCACCCGCCCGCCATCCCGCTCACCGCGCCCGTCCTCCCGCTGTGGCCCGCCGCGGGTGTCCTGCTGGGGCTGCTCCCCGCGTTCGTCGCGCCGCTGCCGCCGCGGGCGGAGCAGCCGGCGGAGCCCGTGGGGAAGGAACCCGGGCGGGTACGGGCAAGGAAGTCACCGGCGCCGGGCGCGCCGGGCGCGAAGCCGTACACGAAGGAGTCCCCCCAGTGATCCGCTTCGACCAGGTGTCGGTCACCTACGGGGACGCGGCGCGACCCACCGTCCAGGGCATCGACCTCACCGTCGCGGAGGGCGAACTGTGCCTGCTCGTCGGCCCGTCCGGCGTCGGCAAGTCCACCGTCCTGAACGCCGTCTGCGGCCTCGTGCCGCACTTCACCGGCGGCACCCTGCGCGGCCGTGTCACCGTGGCCGGGCGGGACACCCGTACCCACAAGCCGCGCGAACTCGCCGACGTCGTCGGCACCGTGGGCCAGGACCCGCTCGCCCACTTCGTCACCGACACCGTCGAGGACGAACTCGCCTACGGCATGGAGTCCCTGGGCCTGGCCCCCGACGTCATGCGGCGCCGCGTCGAGGAGACCCTCGACCTGCTCGGCCTCGCCGACCTGCGCGACCGCGCCATCACCACGCTCTCCGGCGGCCAGCAGCAGCGCGTCGCCATCGGCTCGGTCCTCACCACCCACCCCAAGGTGCTGGTCCTGGACGAGCCGACCTCCGCCCTGGACCCGGCCGCCGCCGAGGAGGTGCTCGCGGTACTGCAACGCCTGGTGCACGACCTCGGCACGACGGTCCTGCTGGCCGAACACCGCCTGGAGCGCGTCGTCCAGTACGCGGACCAGGTCATCCTGCTGCCCGCGCCCGGCGCGCCCCCGGTCGTCGGCGCCCCCGCCGATGTCATGGCCGTCTCCCCCGTCCACCCGCCGGTGGTGGCCCTGGGGCGGCTCGCCCGCTGGGACCCCCTGCCGCTGTCCGTACGAGACGCCCGGCGCAAGGCGTCGTCGCTGCGGGAGCGGCTGGCGGGAGTGGAGGCGGGGGAAACGAGGGAGACGGGGGAAGCGGGCGGGCTCGCCGGGGCTGGGACCGGGGCGGCCGGCATCGGTACCGGCACCGGCCCCGTTATCGGCCCGGGACCTGGCGCCGACGCTGGTGCCGGCCCGGAGGACGGCGTCTCCCCCCGTAAGCGCTTCGGCCGGTGGCGCCGCCGCGAGGAGCATCGCGAGGACCGGCACCGGGCCGGGGCTGCGGCCGGGTCCGGGCACGAGGCCGCACCGGCACCGGCACCCGCACCCGCACCCGCACCCGCACCCGCACCCGACGGCTCCGGCGGCCGCCTCGCCGCCGAGACCGTGGGGCTCTCCGTACGGCGCGGGCGGATCGACGCCCTGCACCGCGTCGGCCTGACCGTACGCGCCGGCGAGACCATCGCCCTCATGGGCCGCAACGGCGCGGGCAAGTCCACCCTGCTCACCACCCTGGTCGGCATGCACGAGCCCGCCGCCGGCTCGGTACGCGTCGGCGGCGCCACGCCGCACCGCACCGGTCCGCGCGCCCTGCTGCGGCACGTCGGCCTCGTACCGCAGGAACCGCGCGACCTCCTCTACGCGGACACGGTCGCCGCCGAGTGCGCCGCCGCCGACCACGACGCGGACGCCGCCCCCGGCACCTGCCGGGACCTGGTCACCCGGCTGCTCCCGGACGTGGCCGACAACACCCACCCGCGCGACCTCTCCGAGGGCCAGCGGCTCGCCCTCGCGCTGGCCGTCGTGCTCACCGCCCGGCCACCGCTGCTCCTGCTCGACGAGCCGACCCGCGGCCTGGACTACGCGGCCAAGGGCCGTCTCGTCCAGCTGCTGCGCGGGCTGGCCGCCGAGGGCCACGCGATCGTCCTGGCCACCCACGATGTCGAGCTGGCCGCCGAGCTGGCCCACCGCGTCGTCATCCTCGCGGACGGCGAGATCGTCGCGGACGGGCCGACCGCCGAGGTCGTCGTCTCCTCGCCCGCTTTCGCGCCGCAGGTCGCCAAGGTGCTCGCGCCGCTGCCGTGGCTCACCGTCCCCCAGGTCGCGCACGCACTGGAGACCACCGCATGACCCGCCACGACGACGTCCGCACCCCGGCCCCCGAAGCGCCCGGCACGTGGCCGCCCCCCGCCCGGACCCGTACGGCACCGGCGGACCGGCAGGCGCGGGCCGTACGGCTGGGGCCGCGCGCCGTCGCCGCACTCGTCCTCGTCTCCGCCATCGGCGTGATGGCCTTCGGGTGGCCGCTGCTGGCCGGCTCCGCCTCCGGTCTCGCGCACTCCAAGGACGCGCCGTGGCTGTTCGCGGCGCTGCTGCCGCTGCTGCTCGCCGTCGTCGTGGCCACGATCGCGGACACCTCGGCGGCCTCCTCGTCGGGCGGCGCGCCCAGCCTGGACTCGAAGGCCATCGCCATGCTCGGCGTGCTGGCCGCCGCGGGCGCGGCGATGCGGCCGCTGGGCGCGGGCACCGCCGGTATCGAGCCGATGTTCTTCCTGATGGTGCTGGCCGGGCGGGTCCTGGGGCCCGGCTTCGGCTTCGTGCTCGGCTCGGTGTCGATGTTCGCCTCCGCGCTGCTGACCGGCGGCGTGGGGCCGTGGCTGCCGTTCCAGATGCTGTCGATGGGGTGGGTGTCGATGGGCGCGGGCCTGCTGCCGGGCCCGGACCGGCTGCGCGGCCGCCGCGAACTGGTCATGATCGCGGTGTACGGCGCGGTCTCCGCCGTCCTGTACGGCCTGGTCATGAACCTCCAGGGCTGGCCGTACATCGGCGGCCTGGCCACCGGCGTCTCCTTCGTGCCGGGCGACCCGCTGCCCGAGAACCTGGCCCGCTTCGTGGCCTACTGCCTGGCGACCTCCCTGGGCTGGGACCTGCCGCGCGCCCTGGTCACGGTCGTCCTGACACTCACCCTCGGCGGCACCCTCCTCAAGGCCCTCCGCCGCGCCACACGCCGCGCGGCGTTCGACACACCGACGGCGTTCGGACCGGGGGCGGGGGCTGAGGCGGGGGCCGGGGGCGGGTCCGGGCCGGGGGCTGAGCCGAGGGCCGGGGGCGGGTCCGGGCCTGGGGCTGGGGCTGGGTCCGGGCGGGCTGGGACTGCGGGCTGAGGCAGTCCCCGTTCGCACCCCCGCCCGTAACACCCCGCCCACGCGTAATACCCCTATGCATCTCGCACCCATTACCTCCCCCTCCTCTCCGTGTGACCCCACCCACAGGACTTCCGTCACATACGGCCCGCCTTCGTAGCCGCCGTCCCGCCGACGATCCCCTCCCCCTCGGGCCGCGACGGGCAGGACCTTCCACCCACCGTGCGAGATCCACTAGTACGAGGGGGGTGTTGCCGGACCCGCCGGCCGTTTCCCAGGGTGGATACGTCGCCGAGCGCAGCGTGCTTCTTCCCCCCTTGGCCGCAGCCTCGGCGGCGCCCCTTGCACCCCACCGGAAGGCTTCTCCTCCCGTGAGCGTCACCTCGTCCACGATCACCAGCCGCCTTGCCACCCACAAGAAGGCCGTCGTCGCCGCCGGTGCCGTCGCCCTGGGTGCTTCGGCCGCCGTCTTCTCCGCCACGCCGGCCCAGGCCGCCGCCCCCGCGCAGGCCCCGTCCTCCGCGAGCGCGAGCGACGCCAAGGCCGCGGCGCACAAGCTGATCCCGGACCAGGCGCAGTACCAGTGCTTCAGCAACATCGTCGAGCGTGAGAGCGGCTGGGACCCGACCGCCACCAACCCGTCCAGCGGCGCCTACGGCCTCGTGCAGGCGCAGCCGGGCTCGAAGATGGCCTCGGCCGGCCCGGACTGGAAGACCAACCCGGAGACCCAGGTCAAGTGGGGCCTGGACTACATGAACTCCACGTACGGCAGCCCGTGCGACGCCTGGAACTTCTGGCAGTCCCACAACTGGTACTGAGCAGCCCGGGCCCCTGAAGCCCGCCCGCACTCCTGCCCCTAAGCGGCCGACGCCCCCGGCGTCGGCCGCTTTCGCCTATCCCGCCGCCCCGCTTCTCCCCTTCCCCCGCCCCCACCCCTCACTCTCCTCACCCTGCCCTCCCCACTCGTCGCTCCCCCTCCCCCTCTCCTCCCTCAGGACTCGGGGAAGACCCTTATGGCCCTTCCCCAAGGGCCGCCCTAGCATCGGCGCCATGTCTCGACACACCGGCAAATGGCGTCGGACCAAAGGGGGTTGGCGACCGTGGGGCGCCCGCCGTTCCACTGCCGTCGGCGCGGCAGCAGCACTCCTGGCGACAGCGACCGCCCTCGTCCCCCTCGCCACCGCACCACCCGCAGCCGCCACACCAGCCCGCCCGACCCCGACCCTGGCCCCGGCCCCGGCTCCGGCTCCGGCTCCGGCTCCGGCTCCGGCTCCGGCTCCGGCTCCGGCTCCGGCTCCGGCTCCGGCTCCGGCTCCGGCAACGCACCCTGCGCTCGCCTCCGTTGGCCGTGGCGCCCTCCTTTCCGTCACTCCTCTCGGTACGCAGGACCGCGCCCATCTCGTCGCCGCCGCCCGGAAGGCACAGTTCGCGGGCAGCGCGGCGGACTGGCGCGACGTCGTACGGCACGACGTGTCGGCGTACCGCCTCGGCTACCGCACCATCGCCCCGGACGGGCGGCCGACCACCGCTTCCGGGCTGCTCGTGCTGCCGCACGACGCCCCGGCCCGGCTGCCCGCCGTCGTACACACGCACGGCGGCATGACGGCCCGCGACCGCGCGCCCTCGGTCAACGGCGAAGGGCCGGACCACCTCGCCACCGCCCTCTACGCGGCGGGTGGCCGGGCCGCCGTCGCCCCCGACTACCTCGGGCTCGGCAAGGGACCGGGCCGGCACCCGTTCCTGCACACCGCGGCCACCGTCTCCGCCACCCTCGACATGCTCCGCGCCGCGCGCACCGCCGTACCCCGCCTGGACACCGCCCGCCCCACACCGCCGGAGCGGACCGGGCACACCGCCGAGCAGGCCGAGCACACCGCCGAACCGGCCGGGCGCGCTTCCCTCGACGGCCAGGTGTACGTCACCGGCTACTCGCAGGGCGGCCACGCCGCCATGGGCTTCGCCCGCGCCCTGGCCGAGGGGACGGACCCACGCTTCCGGCTGCGCGGGCTGGCGCCCGGTGGCGGCCCGTACGACCTGCTGAACGCCGAGATCCCGGCCGCGCTGGAAGGCCGCGTCAACGGCGTGGCCGCCGTACTGACCTTCTCCCAGGCCCTCACGTCACAGAACCACTTCCTCTCACCGCCGCTCTACTCCGATCCGCGCGAGGTCTTCCGCGCCCCGTACGCCTCCTACATCGACGGCCTCTTCAACGGCGAGCACCAGCAGGAGGAGGTCATCAGGAAACTCCCGGGGACGCTCAAGGAACTGTTCACCCACGCCTGGTACGAGAAGCTGCGCCACCCGTCCGGCGCCTTGCTCGACATGTTCCGCACCATCGACACCACCTGTTCCTGGGCACCCGAGGTGCCCGTGACGCTCTACACCGCGACCGGCGACCACGAGGTGGTCAAGGAGAACACCCTGAGCTGTGCCCGGCAGCTGACCGCACGGGGCGCCTCCGTGACGGTCGTCGACCGGGGCGCTGCCGGTCACCACGAGGTGTTCCAGCAATCCGTCCTGGACGTGACGCGCTCCTTCCCCCTCAAGGACTGAGGCCGCCCGCCCTCGCGGCCCACCCGCGCCGCCCGCCCTCGCGGCCCGCCAGTGCGGCCCGCCAGTGCCCGGTGACCCCGCCCAGTCCCCATGCCCCCGTCAGTGCCCGGTGGCGCCGTCGGTCCGCTCGCGCAGCAGGTCGGCGTGGCCGTTGTGCCGGGCGTACTCGGCTATCAGGTGGACCAGGACGCGGCGCAGGGAGACGGGGTCGCCGGAGGCCGCGTGGATGCCCGTCGCGTCCATGGACGGAGCGGCGGCCACGATGCGGCGGGAGTGCTCGCACTGCTCCCGCCAGACCGCCAGGGCCTCGGCCGGATCGCCGGACAGGTCGCCGAAATCCTGGTCCGGGTCGTCGTCCGAGTAATGGAGCATGGGCGGCCGTTCACCCGCGAACTGGATGTGGAACCACCAGCGCTCCACCGCGGCGAGGTGCCGTATCAGCCCGTGCAGGCTCATCCCGGACGGCGGCACCGTCCGCTCCGAGAGCCGCTCGGCGGGCACCCCGGAGCACTTCAGCTCGAAGGTGGCGCGGTGCCACTCCAGATAGCCGGTGAGGATCTCCCGCTCGTCCCCCACCAGCGGCGGACTCCGCCGCGCGGCGCCGTCACCCGGCCACGTCGGCGCGTAGTTCCCCCGCGGCACGGCGGCCGGCCGAGCCGCTGCCTGAACCCCTGATTCGTTCATGCCGCGAGTGTGACAGGGACCACTGACAACGCCCCGACCACCGGCGCGTCACCCGCATGCCTACCCCCTCACATCCGCGCCCTCCGCACCCTCCGCGCCCCTCACAACCGCTGAATGATCGTCCCCGTCGCCAGCCCGCCGCCCGCGCACATCGTGATCAGCGCGAACTCCTTGCCCGTACGTTCCAGTTCGTGCAGCGCCGTCGTGATCAGCCGCGCGCCGGTGGCGCCGACCGGGTGGCCCAGGGCGATCGCGCCACCGTTCACGTTGACCTTGTCCAGGTCCTGTTCGAAGACCCGCGCCCACGACAGCACGACCGACGCGAACGCCTCGTTGATCTCGACGAGGTCGATGTCCTTGAGCGACATCCCGGCCTTGCCCAGCACGGCCCGCGTCGCGTCGATGGGCCCGTCCAGGTGGTAGTGGGGATCGGCGCCGACCAGCGCCTGGGCGACGATCCGGGCGCGCGGTTTGAGTTTGAGCGCGCGGGCCATCCGCTTGGACGCCCACATCAGCGCGCACGCGCCGTCCGAGATCTGTGAGCAGTTGCCGGCCGTGTGCACAGCCGTGGGCATGACCGGTTTCAGGCCGCCGAGCGCCGCCAGGCTCGTGTCGCGCAGCCCCTCGTCACGGTCCACGAGCCGCCACATGCCCTGTCCGGCGGCCTGTTCCTCCTCCGTCGTCGGCACCTGGACCGCGAATGTCTCCCGCTTGAAGCGTTCCTCCGCCCAGGCCGCCGCGGCCCGTTCCTGCGAGAGCAGCCCCAGCGCGTCGACGTCCGCGCGGGTCAGCCCCCGGTTGCGGGCGATGCGTTCGGCGGCCTCGAACTGGTTGGGGAGGTCCACGTTCCACTCGTCCGGCCAGGGTTTGCCGGGGCCGTGCTTGGAGCCGCTGCCCAGCGGCACCCGCGACATCGCCTCCACACCGCACCCGATGCCGATGTCGATGACGCCGCCCGCGACCATGTTGGCGACCATGTGGTTGGCCTGCTGGGACGAGCCGCACTGGCAGTCCACGGTGGTGGCGGCGGTCTCGTACGGCAGGCCCATCGCCAGCCAGGCGGTGCGCGCCGGGTTCATGGACTGCTCGCCGGCGTGGGTGACCGTGCCGCCGACGATCTGTTCGACGCAGTCCGGCTGGATTCCGGTACGGGCGAGCAGCTCGCGGTAGGTCTCGCCGAGGAGGTAGGCGGGGTGGAGGTTGGCGAGCGCGCCACCGCGCCTGCCGATCGGGGTGCGTACGGCTTCGACGATGACGGGTTCCGCGGCCATGCTGACTCGTCCTCTCCTCACGTCCCGCAGGACGTCCCGGCACCCCCGACGATGGAACTGGTACGCGTTCTAGTTCCACGGACAGTTTCTTTGAGCCGCGGCCGGAGGCGCAAGGGTGCTGCACGGGCCTTCCGTCCGCAACGGCCGTAGAGTGGCGGCAGTTGAGGCCCCGCACCCCCTTGCCACTTATAGAACTCGTTATTACCTTCACCGCCATGAGCTGACGGCCCGTCAGTACCGCCGGCCGGCACCCGTTCGACGACAGGCCGCCAGGACCCCCGACCGGCGCCGGGCCGGACCAGAGCTGGACCGGACCAGACCTGGAGTCGCCGAGATGCCATGCCCCGCGCTGCCCGACGGGTTCGACTTCACCGACCCCGACGTCTACCAACGCCGCGTACCGCTGCCCGAGTTCGCCCAGCTGCGGCGCACCGAGCCCGTCTGGTGGAACGCCCAGCCGCACGGCATCGCCGGCTTCGGCGACGACGGCTACTGGGTGGTGACCCGCCACGAGGACGTCAAGGAGGTCTCCACCCGGCCGGAGATCTTCTCGGCGAACCTCAACACCTCGATCATCCGCTTCAACGCGGCCATGACCCGCGAGCAGATCGACGTCCAGAAGCTGATCATGCTCAACATGGACCCGCCGGAACACACCCGGGTCCGCCAGATCGTCCAGCGCGGCTTCACGCCCCGCGCCATCCGCGCCCTCGAAGGCGCCCTGCGTGCCCGGGCGCGGACCATCGTCGCCGAGGCCCGCAGCAAGGGGTCCGGCGACTTCGTCACCGACATCGCCTGCGAACTCCCCCTCCAGGCCATCGCCGAACTGATCGGCATCCCCCAGGACGACCGTTCCCGCATCTTCGACTGGTCGAACAAGATGATCGCGTACGACGACCCGGAGCTGGCCATCACCGAGGAGGTCGGCAGCAACGCGGCGGCGGAGCTGATCTCGTACGCGATGAACCTGGCCGGGGCCCGTAAGCAGTGTCCGGCCGAGGACATCGTCAGCCGGCTCGTCGCGGCGGAGGACGAGGGCAACCTCGCGTCCGACGAGTTCGGGTTCTTCGTGCTCCTGCTGGCCGTCGCGGGCAACGAGACGACGCGCAACGCGATCACCCACGGCATGCACGCGTTCCTGACCCACCCCGAGCAGTGGGACCTGTTCAAACGGGAGCGGACCCGCACCGCCGCCGAGGAGATCGTGCGCTGGGCGACGCCCGTGGTCTCCTTCCAGCGCACCGCCACCCAGGACACCACCCTGGGCGGCGCGCGGATCGGCGAGGGCCAGCGGGTCGGCATCTTCTACGCCTCCGCCAACAACGATCCCGAGGTCTTCGACAGCCCCGGGACGTTCGACATCACCCGGGACCCCAACCCCCACCTCGGGTTCGGCGGGGGCGGCCCGCACTTCTGCCTCGGCAAGTCGCTCGCGGTCCTGGAGATCGAGCTGATCTTCAACGCGATCGCGGACGCCATGCCCGGCATCGCCCTCGCGGGCGCGCCGCGCCGGCTGCGGTCGGCGTGGCTGAACGGGGTGAAGGAACTGCGGGTCCGGTACGCGTAGGGGGCCCGGTACGCGTAGGCCGCAGCCGCCCGCTGCGGGTGTGCGCCGCGGGCCTCGTCGGTGCGCGTAGACCACACCCGCCCGATACGCATGGGCCGCGCGCCCCTCCGGCATACGGGCGCCCTGCGCGCCCCGGTACGGGGCCGTACGGCCGTACCACCGCCGACGGCCGTGCCGCCGCGTCTCTTTTGCGTCTCCTGTGGTTCCTTCGGTCCTCAACCTTGCCAACGGCTACTGGCAGACTTACATTCAACTCGCCAGTAACACCGGCCAGTTCTTCACACCCTCCACGTAACCACCACGTGCCTTCACCTCCTGGCCAGGTGCCCAGCACGTCCCCCCACATTTCTCGGCTGCGCGATCCACCGCACTTCGAAGGGGACCACTCTCATGAAGGACGCACACGGCAGACATGTCACGGGGCGGGTCAGCTGGCGCAAGTTCGCCGTGCTGTCCGTCCCGGCCTTCGCCGGGACCGCCGCGCTGGCCATCGCCCTGGCCAACGGCGCGCTGGCGGCTTCGTTCGCCGTATCGGGACAGCAGTTCAAGGTGTCCGCCGCCGCCCTCAAGGGTGACGGGTTCGCCCAGTACGGCGGCGTCGACCAGAACGCCCGGGGCGACCTACTGCCGGTGGCCGTGACGGCCATCAAGAACGCCGAGCTGCGCAGCCTGTGCCAGTCGGTCGTCACCACGCTGCCGGTCATCGGCGACATCTCGCTCAACCTCACCGCGGGCCGGGGCAGTACGCCGGTCAAGGCGACCGACCTCTTCGTGGACGCCACGCAGCTCTCCGGCAACGCGGACTTCAACAACATCGAGATCGGCCGGGACGCCTCCACCCTCGACAAGGGCCCGGCGACCGCCCAGGGCATGCAGGACCTGTTCGCCCAGCAGGCCGACGACGTCAACATCACCAACCTCAGGCAGACGGCCTGGGCCACCAACGCCGGGACGTTCCGGCTGGCCGGCCTGAGCATGAAGATCTCCAAGGGCAAGAAGGAATGCTTCTGACCGGGCGGGGCCCCGGCGCCGTGCGGCGCGGGCGCGCGGCCTGGCGGCGCTGGCGCAAGGGCCGTCCCTTCTGGGGCGGGCTGGCGGCCGTCGTCGCCGGTGCGGAGATCTGCGCCATCCCGCTGGCGCCCCTGAAGGTCATGCTCCAACAGGGCATCGCCGGAATTCCGTCCGTCCTGATGGGCCTGGTGATGATCCTGATGGGCCTGTCCGCGTGGTTCGCGCCGCACTACCGGGGCCTCGCCGGAATCCTCACCGTGCTGGTCGCCACCGCCGCGCTGGTGATGTCCAACCTCGGCGGCTTCCTGTTCGGCACGATCGTCGGCATCCTCGGCGGCGGCATGATCTTCGCCTGGCAGCCGCGCCCGCAACCGGAGCCGGAGCCGCATCCGGAGCCGGGTGACGGTGCGAACTCGGGCCCGGGCGACGGTACGGGTCCGCAGCCGGGCACCGGTAGTACCGGCCCGCAGCCGCACCAGGGGCCGTCCGACAGCGAGCCGTCCCCGTTCCGCCCCCAGCCGCGGCGCTGACCCGGACCGGCGCGGCGGGAGCGTCGTACGCGTACGGCAGGAACGCGGCCTGTACCGGCGGGCCTCCGTACGCGTACGTCGCTGTCCGCCCTGCCCGCGTCGCCGGTTCCACTCCCCCCGAATCGCACCACCTGAACCACCATCACCACACACGCACCACCCACCCCACCCACACCGCTCGCAGAAGGAGATTCGCGATGACGCACAGACCCGCACGCTCTCGCGCACATCACCCCCGGACACGGCGGCCGCGTGCCCTGCTCGCCGCCGGTACGGGAATCCTCGCGACCGCGTCCCTCTCGCTGGCCCTCACCGGCTCGGCCACCGCCCAGCCCACCGGGGCCGGGATCACCGAGGCCGCGACCACCGTCACGCCGGCCGGGCACGCCTACGCCGCCACCCTCAGCGGCAAGGCCACCTTCAAGGCCGGTTCGGTGACGGTGACCTGCACCGTCTCGAACGCCACCGGCCAGGTCCCCGACGCACCGGACAACACCAACGCCTCCGGCCCGGTCAGCAACGGGATCTCGGCGCCCACCTACAGCTCCTGCACCACCAGCATGCCGGGCGTCAGCGCCACCATCCAGACGTCCGGCGCATGGGGCGTCACCATGCAGAACGGGGCGCCGAGCACCGCCGGGCTGACCATCCCGACCGGCGGTTTCGTGCTCAAGACCAGTGGGCTGGCCAGTTGTACGGTGACGGCGGCGCCCACCGGCGCGGCCACGGTGAGCGGCGCCTGGACCAACGGCGCGCCGTCCACCCTCGTCTTCACCAACGCCTCCGTCCCGGTCAAGGTCGTCGGCGGCTTCGGCTGCCCGACCAGCGCGACGACGTCGCTGTTCAACGCCACCTACAAGGTCGCCGACACCACCGACCCGGCGTCGCAGATCACCGTCACCGGCTGACGGGCGGCCCCAAGACCGACGGCCGGGAGGTGTCCGCCGACCGCCCCCTCAGCCGCGGGCGCCCCCGGTCGTCGTCGGTCCGTTGCCCTCACCCGCCGGTGAGGGCAACGGCAACCGTCACCGCGCCGGCCACCAGCACCACGGCCGTGGCCAGGGCCGCCGTCACCAGCCGGCGCCGCAGCACCTGGTACACGCCCTCGTACTCGGCGCGCAGTTCCCCGCTACGCGCCGCGATCCGCCGCAGATACGCGCGGGAGCATTCCAGTTGGTCGGCCCGGTACTGCCGCTCGACCTCCTCCTGTTGCGCACGGGTCAGCCACGGCAGCCGGGCGCCGAATTCCCGCGCGCGCGTCCGTGCGCGGTCCTTCTCGGCCTCCCAGAGCAGATATCCCTCGATCTCGTTGATCGCCTCGGCCGTGCCCACCGGCGTACCGCCGCTCATACCAGCGCACCTCGTTCCTTTTCCGGGGCCAGTTCGGGGGCACCGATCCCGGGGTGATGCAGGTCGAACGCCGGGGATTCGGAGCGGATGCGCGGCAGGGCGACGAAGTTGTGGCGGGGCGGCGGGCAGGAGGTCGCCCACTCCAGCGAACGTCCCCAGCCCCACGGGTCGTCGGTGGTCACCTTTTCCCCGTACTTCGCGGTCTTCCAGACGTTGTAGAGGAACGGCAGCATCGACAGGCCGAGCAGGAACGAGGCGATCGTCGAGATCGTGTTGAGCGTGGTGAAGCCGTCGGCGGCCAGGTAATCGGGGATGCGCCGCAGCATGCCCTCGGTGCCCAGCCAGTGCTGGACGAGGAAGGTGCCGTGGAAGCCGGTGAACAGCGTCCAGAACGTGATTTTCCCGAGGCGTTCGTCCAGCATCCTGCCGGTGAACTTGGGCCACCAGAAGTGGAAGCCCGCGAACATCGCGAAGACGACCGTGCCGAAGATGACGTAGTGGAAGTGGGCCACGACGAAGTACGAGTCGGTCACATGGAAGTCCATCGGCGGGGACGCCAGGATGACGCCGGTCAGGCCGCCGAAGGTGAAGGTGATCAGGAAGCCGACGGCCCACAGCATCGGTGTCTCGAAGGACAGCGAGCCCTTCCACATGGTGCCGATCCAGTTGAAGAACTTCACCCCGGTCGGTACGGCGATCAGGAACGTCATGAACGAGAAGAACGGCAGCAGGACGCCGCCCGTCGCGTACATGTGGTGCGCCCAGACGGTGACCGAAAGGCCCGCGATGGAAATCGTCGCCGCGATCAGTCCGACGTAACCGAACATCGGCTTGCGGGAGAAGACCGGAATGACCTCGGAGATGATGCCGAAGAACGGCAGCGCGATGATGTACACCTCGGGGTGGCCGAAGAACCAGAACAGGTGCTGCCACAGCAGGGCGCCGCCGTTGGCCGCGTCGAAGACGTGCGCGCCGAATTTGCGGTCCGCCTCCAGTGCGAAGAGAGCCGCCGCCAGAACGGGAAAGGCGAGCAGGACCAGCACGCCGGTCAGCAGCACGTTCCAGGTGAAGATCGGCATACGGAACATCGTCATGCCGGGCGCGCGCATACAGACGATGGTGGTGATGAAATTGACCGCACCCAGGATCGTGCCGAAACCGGACAGCGCCAGACCCATGATCCACATGTCGCCGCCGATCCCCGGGGAATGCACGGAGTCGGAGAGCGGCGCATAGGCGAACCAGCCGAAGTCGGCGGCGCCCTGCGGCGTCAGGAAACCACCGACCGCGATCAGCGAGCCGAAGAGGTAGAGCCAGTACGCGAACATGTTCAGCCGGGGGAAGGCGACGTCGGGCGCGCCGATCTGCAGCGGCATGATCCAGTTCGCGAAGCCGGAGAACAGCGGCGTCGCGAACATCAGCAGCATGATCGTGCCGTGCATCGTGAACGCCTGGTTGAACTGCTCGTTCGACAGGATCTGGTGGCCGGGCCGGGCCAGTTCGGCGCGCATCAGCAGCGCCATCAGCCCGCCGACGCAGAAGAACGCGAACGAGGTGATCAGGTAGAGCGTGCCGATGGTCTTGTGGTCGGTGGTCGTCAGCCACTTCACGGGGGACTTCATGCACCGTAGGTGTCCGGGGCCGCGGAAATCTTCACCGCGGGAGGGTGTGAAGATCTCCGGTGTGCCGGACACCAACAGATCATGAGCAAGGACGCAGCCGCCGGGGACGAACCCGACGAAGACTTCGGCGCGGGCCCCGGCACGGACCTCGGCAAGGACGTCGACGAAGCCTTCGCCGCCGCCTACCGCGCGCACTACTGGGCCGTCGGCCGGTTCGTCGCCCGCCGCCTGGACAGCGGCCAGGCGGACGACGTCGAGGAGGTGGTGGCGGAGGTCTTCTCCATAGCCTGGCGGCGCCGCGCCGAGCTGCCGGCGTCCCCGCTGCCCTGGCTGTACGGCGTGGCCCGCAACTGCCTGTCGAACACGGTGCGCGGCTTCGGCCGCTACCGGCGGCTGCTGCACCGCCTGGGCAACCACGAGGCCGCGCACCGCCGTCAGACCGTGGACAGCCCCGACACGGAACGGCCGGGCTCCTGGGTGCACGAGGCCCTGGAGCGCCTCTCCCCCGCCGACCAGGAAGTGCTGCGTCTGACGGCCTGGGAGGAACTGAACCTCCAGGAACTGGCCGTCACCCTGAACTGCAGCCAGAGCGCCGCGGCGATGCGGCTGCACCGGGCCCGCAACCGGCTCCGTACGCAGATAGACCGCCTCCGCCCGAAGGGAGCACCGGAGCCGGGGCCCGGTCCCGGCCGCGTCCCCGCTCCTCCGGCGCGCCCGCGCGCACCCCGTACGACCGCACGATCGCCCCTGCCCGCACCCGCGGTGCCGACCCGAGCCGGAGGCCGCGGCCTTGACTGACGAACTGGACCTGCTGCGGCAGGCCGACCCCGTACCGTCCGGCGACGGCCCCTGGCGCGACCGCCCGCTCACCGCGCGCGCCGAACACCGGCTGGCCGCGCTGATGAGCGACAGCACGCCGACCGCCGAACCGGCGCACGCGCCCGCGCGCACCGACCGCCCACGCCGTCCGCGCCGCACCCGGCGCCTCCTCATCGGCGCCACCGCCGCCTCGGCCGCCGTGGTCGCGGCCCTGACCCTGACCTTCTCCGGCGCCGGTACGGCACCGGCGGCGGCCTCGCCCACCCCGCTCGTCGTGCAGCGCGACGCCCCGGCCGTCCCCCTGGACGAGGTCGCCCGCCAGGCCGAGGCGTACGCCCGCGCCCAGCACAGCGCCCCCCGGCCGCACCGGGGCAGCCACCTCCAGAGCTGGTACCTGAGCATGGAGACCGGTCCGGACGCGGCGCCGCCGGTCACCGTCCCGGAGGAGCGCATCACCAGCTGGAACCCGGACGGCAGCGGCTCCGAACTCGTCGTCGCCACCGACCCCCGGCACCCCGGCCGCCCGGTGATCAACGACGCGGACGGCGAGTGGCGCACCGTGAACGACGGCAAGGTCCTGCACCACAAGACGTACCCGGCGGGCACCCGCCTGGACGACCCGGTCACCGGCGACGG
This sequence comes from Streptomyces sp. NPDC059788, assembly GCF_042732265.1. NCBI lineage: Bacteria > Bacillati > Actinomycetota > Actinomycetes > Kitasatosporales > Streptomycetaceae > Streptomyces > Streptomyces sp. NPDC059788. The sequence continues at coordinate 95,771 of NZ_JBHWHY010000020.1, forward strand.
CACACTGCCCGCCCGGCCGCCCGCCGACCCCGACGAGCTGCGCGCGTACCTCGCCACCTTCTACAGCGACGCCGACACGAAGACGCCGTCGCTGCTCATGGCCCTGTCCTCCTACCTCCAGGAGTGGACGCCGGGCCCGCGCGAGACGGCCGCGCTGGCCCGGCTGCTCTCCCGCAGGACGGACCTCCGCCCGGCCGGCCAGGTCATCGACCGGCTCGGCCGGCGCGGCCAGGCGTACGCGTACCGCGGTACGGACTCCTCGGACGGCTCCATGGACGGCACCCTGCAACTGATCATCCTGGACCCGGAGACCGGCCAGGTCCTCGGCATGGAGACGACGTTCACGAAGGACATCCCCGACTTCAGGATCAAGTCGGGTGACGTGCTGTCGTACGAGGCGTGGATGCCGTGAGGCGAGCGCGCCCGGATGCCGTGAGGCGAGCGCGCGCGGACCCGCCGGGTCACCGGACGGCCGGTCGCGGGCGGCCTCGCGCCCGTCCGCTCAGTGACCGAGCCGGTCGAGGGCCTGCTGCGGGTAGCGCGCGCCCGCCACGGCGTCGGCGGGCACCGCCGCGCGCAGCCGGTCCGCCTGATCGGCGGTGAGGGTCAGCCCTGCCGCGGCGGCGTTCTCCGTCACGTAGCGCGCCCGCTTCGTGCCGGGGATCGGCACGATGTCCTCGCCCTGCGCCAGCAGCCAGGCGAGCGCCGCGCGCGCGGGAGGCACCCCGATCTCGTCGGCTACGCGGCGCACCGCGCGTACGAGCGCGAGGTTGCGCTCGATGTTGTCGTCGGAGAAGCGCGGCCAGCGCCGCCGGTTGTCGTCCTCGCCCAGTTCCTCGCGCGAGGCGAGCGCGCCCGCGAGCATCCCGCGTCCGAGGGGCGAGTACGCCACCACCGTGACGCCCAGTTCGCGGCACGTGGCGAGCAGTTCGCCCTCGACCACGTCCCGGGTGAACAGCGAGTACTCCACCTGCACGGCGCTGATGGGGTGCACGGCGTGCGCCGCGCGCAGCGTCCGCGGGCTGACCTCCGAGAGGCCCAGGTGGCGCACCTTCCCCGCCGCGACCAGCTCCGCCATCGCGCCGACCGTCTCCTCGACCGGCACGGCGGGGTCGCGACGGTGGGCGTAATAGAGGTCGACGTACTCGACGCCGAGCCTGCGCAGCGAGGCGTCGCAGGCGACCGGTACGTACGCGGCCGAGGTGTCGACGGTGTCGACACGCCCGCTCACCGGGTCGTGCCGCAGCCCGAACTTCGTCGCGAGGACGACGTCCTCCCGCGCGGCCCCGCCCCGCCCGCGCAGCCAGTCACCGACGAATTCCTCGTTCGCGCCGCGCCCGTACGCGTCGGCGGTGTCGAGGAACGTCACGCCCAGGTCGGCGGCCTTGTCCAGGGCCCGCCGCGATTCCGCCGGATCGGCGGGCCCGTACGCGATGGACATCCCCATGCACCCGAGTCCCACCGCCGAAACGGTGGCTCCTCCGGGTCCGCCGAGCTGTCGGTACTTCACAGCCGGGCTCCGTTCGGGCCGGGTGCGCCGCGCATAGCGTTCCTCCTGGAGTCGCCGGATTCGGCGCCGCCGCTGCGTGCAGAGACGTTGCGGCGGCTTGCCGGGCGATCGTAACGGAGTGAACGGGGCGCGATCCCGGCCGGGTTGGCCGCCGGACGCGGCACCACGGCCGGGACGCGCTGCCGAGTGGCGGGGTGCGGCCGAATGGCTGATGCTGGATGGGCGCGACGATCCCGCGGCGCGGCAGCCGGATGCTGCCGCGCCGCCCGCGCCCGGCGAGTGCTCAGGCCAGCGGTACGTTCACGCAGGCCAGGCGGGCGCCCGCGGTCCCGGCGTGGCCCGGCTCGGTGTGCGTCTTGTGTTCGTGGACGACCACGGAGCGGGCCTCCCCGTAGCGGACATGCCAGTCGACCTTCGCGACGGAGGCGCCGTCGCCGTCCGCGTCCGTCTTCAGGTCGAGCCACACCTCGTTGCGCGCGTTGGCGTAGGCGGGGTCGGTGGAGGGCTGAACAGGGTCGCGCACGTTCTGGTAGTGCGGGCCGGAGTCGGCCGGCTTGGGCCCGCACGGCTTGGTGTGGACATGGGCGCCGTACGTACGGTCCGGGACCAGGCCCGCCAGGCGCAGGGCGACGACGGTACGCCCGGTGCCCGCCGGCCCGTACCGCTTCTCCACGACCGTGACCCGGCTGCCCTCGGGCACCAGGGCCGGGTCGTAGGTGACGGCCTCACCCGTCGGCGACGCGGCGAAGTGGGCACGGACGGTCACGCTGGTGCACTGCACTCCCATGGATGGCGCGGCGGCCGGCGCCATCGCCAGTGATGCGGTCAGCACTGCCGTAGCGATAGACATGCGTCGCACCCTTGCGTCCCGGCGCGCCCGCCGGAACCGGGTATCCGGTCAGGCGAGGCGTACGGGGACGTTATGGGAGGGGTACGCGGGAGGGATGGGGGAAGGGCTTCACGGGGCACACGGGAGGCGGTCCGGAGAGCGGCCGGAGGGGGCAGGAGAGGGTCCGAAGTGGCCCGTGTGGCGCCTGGGGAAATTTTTCGGAATGTCGCGCATACATCCGCGCGGAGTGGGCAGGGTCAGGTCCGTGCCGTGCATATGAGGCACAAGCCGGGGCAATTCGGTTGCGGTGATCGCAGCGAGATGGATCACATTCGGCAAGGCCGGATAAGGACCCCCGGAGTGCCGCTTCCCCTGCGGAGAGCGGGGTTACGCGCTGTTGCGCTGTCGGCCGTGCACTGTCCGTGATGAGCCGCTCTGCCCCTATGGTCGACCTTTGCCCGTCACGCCATGGCGGGCCGGACCCGCCCCGGCGGGTGTTCCATGCAGTCGTCCCAGAGAGCGCAGGCGAGCGAGCACGTGCCGACGCAGTCACCCGTCGCACCGCGGACCCGTACCGGTGGTTCCGCACCCGATCCGGCCGAGCCGGAGAAACCGGAGAAGCGGGGACCGGGCGGCGACGTCACCGTCGTCGATCCGTCGATGGTCAAGCGCGCCGTCTCGGCGGCCGCGGTCGGCAACGCGATGGAGTGGTTCGACTTCGGCGTCTACAGCTACATCGCGGTCACGCTGGGACAGGTCTTCTTCCCGTCCGGCAACCCGACCGCGCAGTTGCTGTCGACGTTCGGCACGTTCGCGGCGGCCTTCCTCGTCCGCCCCATCGGCGGCATGGTCTTCGGACCGCTCGGCGACCGTATCGGCCGGCAGAAGATCCTCGCCATCACCATGATCATGATGGCCGCGGGCACCTTCGCGATCGGCCTGATCCCCTCGTACGCCTCCATCGGCGTCTGGGCACCGATCCTGCTGCTGATCGCCCGGCTGGTGCAGGGCTTCTCGACCGGCGGCGAGTACGGCGGCGCCTCGACCTTCATCGCCGAGTACGCGCCCGACAAGAAGCGCGGCTTCCTGGGCAGCTGGCTGGAGTTCGGCACCCTCGCCGGTTACGTCGGCGGCGCCGGCCTGGTCACCCTGATGACCGCCGTCCTGAGCCACGACGCGCTGATCTCCTGGGGCTGGCGCATCCCGTTCCTGATCGCGGGCCCGATGGGCATCATCGGCCTCTACCTGCGGATGCGGCTGGAGGAGACCCCGGCCTTCGCGCAGCTGGAGAAGGAGGCGCGGTCCAAGGAGAAGGAGCGGCGGCAGGCCGAGAAGAAGCTCGGCGTACGCGAGATGATCTTCGGCCAGTGGCGCGCGATGCTGCTCTGCGTCGGCCTGGTCCTGGTCTTCAACGTCACCGACTACATGCTGCTGTCGTACATGCCGAGCTACCTGACCTCGGAGCTGAAGTACGACGAGACGCACGGTCTGCTGGTCGTCCTGGCGGTCATGGTCGTGATGATGTGCGTGCAGCCCTTCGCGGGCCGCCTCACCGACCGCTTCGGGCGCCGCCCGGTCATCGCGACCGGCTGCGTCGGCTTCCTGGTGCTGTCCGTGCCCGCGCTGCTGCTGATCCGGCAGGGTTCGCTGGCCGGCATCGCGCTGGGCATGGCCATCCTCGGCCTGATGCTGGTGTGCTTCACGTCCACCATGCCGTCCACACTGCCCGCGCTGTTCCCGACGAAGGTGCGCTACGGCTCGCTGTCCATCGGCTTCAACATCTCGGTGTCGGTCTTCGGCGGTACGACTCCGCTGGTGGTGACCGCGCTGATCGGCGCCACGGGCAACAACATGATGCCCGCGTTCTACATGATGGCCGCCGCGGTGGTCGGCGGGATCGCCGTACTGCTGATGTCGGAGAGCGCGTGCAGGCCGCTGCCGGGCTCCCCGCCGGCGGTGGAGACGGAGTCCGAGGCGCGCGAGCTGCGCCGGGCCTCGGCGTCGGCTTCCCCCAAGCCCGCTTCGGGCAAGCGCCGGGTCGCGGCGGAAACGCCCGCCTGACCCGGCGGGCGGGCTCAGGGCCGATCGATACGCCCTGTTGCGCCCCGATACGCCATACATCTTGATACGCCGCCTGTGCGCGAGGACGGATTCGTCCTCGCGCACAGGCGTTTTCGGCGCCCGGCGGGTGGGCTGTCCGCTCCCCGCGGTTGGGCCGTCGGCTCTACGCGAGTGCGCTGCCTGCTCTGCGCGGATGGGGCGGCCTCAGGTGTCGCTCGGGCGGTTCGGGCCCACCCACCCGCCGTCGTCGCAGGTGCGCCCCGCCGGGTCCTTCTGGCCGTGCGCGTAGAGCCCGTCGCCCGTGGTCGCTCCGGAGGGCGACGGAAAGAAGCTGGTGTAGGCGAAACGGCAGCTGTCACCGCTCGCCCGGCCGTCGTGCGCCGGGCAGGCCAGTACGGCGGGAACGGCGGCCAGGACCGTACCGACCGCGGAGACCGTCACGACCGCGGCGCGGAGGAACTTGCGCAGGGAGTTCACGGACGTCACAGCGCTCATGGACTCCATCGGAGGCATTGGGTTCACGGACTGCATGGGACTCACGGACCGCTGGGGATTCACAGACTGCACGGGGCTCATGGAGCTCATGGGGTTCAAGAACTTCCCTCTCGTCACCGGGCCGCGCCCTCGCGCGCCCTGGTGCGAGCCATGCTGAAGGCAACCCGTCGCCCCGCCCGGCCCCCACTCCGGCGCCCCGGCGGCTGCGACTCCAACAGCGGACACGGCCGTTACCGCGGCGCCACTCCCCCGTTGGACTCCGTCGCCGCCACCGCCTCACTGCTCCACGAGCCGTACGAACGGTATGTGCTCCCCCGCCTGCCGATAGCCCTCCGCCGTGCCGTCGGCCTCGAACCCCATGTACCCCGTCAACGACTTGGCCGCCTTCGGATGCTTCGCCCCGTACCGCGCCATGATCCGGCCGCCCTCCTCGGCAGGCAGGAAGTCCGCGATGACGGCGCACCGGCGCCGCCCCACCTGGATCGTCGCCCGGGGCTGCTCCTGAAGATTGCGGTACCACTGCGCGCCCGTACCGAAGCCGGAGGCCAGCGTCCAGGTGCGGGCCTGCCGGTCGTACGACACCACTTCCAGGACGACCCGCCGGGTCTTGCCCGACGTACGGCCGAGGTGCTCCAGAAGCAGCAGCCGCTTGCCGAAGAGACCGCCGAGACCGAGCCGGTAGAGGTGGATCGGAGCCCGGAAGACAAACCGCTTCCAGCCCGTCGGCCGCACCGGCCGCGCCCCGCCCGGCGTCCCCTGCCCCGCTTCTGAGTTCGACATACCCCGACGCTAACCCCACCCACCGACAACCGGAGCAGACGCAACCGGCCGAGCTGAACAACGGACCCGGCCGGCGGGTGGCCCTGTCGAGACACACGCGTAGCACGGACGGGCGGGCAGTGCCGGCTACCGCTGGACGCGGGCGCTCCGGTCCCGCAGCTCGGTCAGCCGCCGCTGATACAGGGGCCCGACGGCGTGAGCGCCCCTCTCCCTGCTGGGGGTGGCTTGCTCGATCAGGTGGTGCGCTGCCGCCTTCAGGTGCGCTGACCACGCCAAGACGTGCTGTTGAGCGGTTCGCCCGCACTCCTGGGGCTCACCGGGGAGACACAGCGGAAGGCCGGGGCCGACCTTGTTCGCGGCGTGGCGGACGTACCGGGCGATGGCGGCCCACTCTTCCTCGGTTCGCTGTGTGGCGCCGGCGTTGCCGCCAGCCTCCCAGGGACCGAAGTCGTCACCGTGATCGTGCATGTGCGCGCTCCCTGATGGTCTCAGCGGGTCAGGCGGGCGAGCCGATCGTAGCCGCCTCGACCGGGGCGTCGGCCCCCCTTGGATCGCAGTGCCCCACAGAGGGGACGCACGGCCCGCACGGCCCGCACATGGGCAGGAACTGCGGAGGCGTGCACGACTGCGCGCCCTCGCCGTGCACGGCGGTGATACCGGCCGTCACCTCGGCCATCCGCGCGCCGCACCAGATGTCGGCGAGCGGCGTTTCCCGCACGTTGCCCATGGTCAGGAAACGGCCCAGCACGCACGGCCACACGTCGCCCGTCGGGCCGATGGCGCACTTCTCGTGGGCGCAGTGCCCGCACAGGTCGGCGATCGTCGGCGCAGCTCCCCGGCTCGCCCGCCCGAACGCCCGGGTCCGGTCCCCGCCGACCGCACCCACGCCCAGGTCCACGAGATCCTTGGCTGCTGCCCGGACACGCTGCCCCTCCCGTACCGCGACGACGCCACCGCGTACCGGGATATCCAGGCTGAGCGCCTTTTGGATGTTTCTCCGGGTCCGCCGGTGCGACCCCCGGAGGTTGGTCACTGTGTCGTGGTCCTTCGCCGAGTCGGAGTAGTACGACGTAGCGAGCTTGACACCGCAGTCCGTGAAGATCGCCCACAGGTGATCACGTACGTGCGTGAGGTTGGAGAACACCTCAATGGACAGCCCCGCCCCATGGGCATGCCTGATCAGGTCGGGCAGGTGCGGGTACAGGGTCGGTTCCCCGCCGATGAACTGCACGTCCAGCGCGCCCAGGCCCACGAGCTGGTCGATGGTGCGCTCCCAGTCCTGGAAGGTCATCGTGCCGTTCGTCCCCTTCGGGGAAGAGTCCGCGTAGCAGTGATCACAGAGTTCGTTGCAGAACCCGGTGACCTCCAACCATGCAAACTTCAGTCGGTTCCGGGCAGCGCTCATTTCGGGCTCCTTGCGACTGTGGGATGAGTTGCCCCCTCAAGCGGGTCGCGCAGCGTGGGGGAACGCGGTGCTGCGCGCCTTACAGATCAGCGAGGTGCCGATACGGCCCGTGTGCGTCATCAGCGCCGGATCAGCCGTTCCAGGTCGACGGTCGTCTTCAGCGAACACTCCTCGGCCGCCGGGCGGTTCGTGCGGCCGTCCCCGCAGCACCGCGCCCCGTCGGATCGAGGTACGCGGGCCCTTCGAACAGCCAGTGCACCTCTCCGATCCGGCCGTCTGCCGTATCCACGGCGTACGCCCCGGTCGTGGGGCCCGGTCAGCAGTCATGGTTCCTCGCCGTCCCCTCGGTACGTCGTGGGGAGATCGTCGCGCCAGGACGGCGTGACCACCAGCGGCCCCGTGTAGGCCGGATGTCGGCCAGACTGGCCCCATGGGAAGCGCCATCGGGGCCAACATCCGGCGTGAACGGGACCGCCGTGGGTGGAGTCAGGAACGATTAGGACAGGAGATCTGCCGCGGCGCCGGAGTCAGAGGCGAACCGGTAGGCCGCCAAGAAGTCAGCCGCTGGGAAAAGGGAAAGCGCACACCTCGTCAGTGGCTGCCGTTCATCGCTGCCGCCCTCGGAGTGCCCGTGGACGTACTCAAGGAGCCGCAGAGGCCCGATGGGCCCCCCTTGCCGACGCTGGCGGATTTCCTGCCCGACGACGACCCGTTGGCCCCGCTCTGCGCCCGTGAGGGCCGACGTGTCGGCATGGGGCAGGTGGGCGACCTTCAGAAGCGCGTGCACGGGCTCAGGCTCGCTGATGACGTGCTGGCCGGGGGTGATTTGATCCGGCCGGCTCTGCGGGAACTCCGCGCCGCCGTACGGGTCTACCGGGAAGGCGCCCACTCCGGGGAGGTGGCGCGTGCTCTCCTCGTACAGGTCGGAGAACTGGCGCAGATCGCGGGATGGATCGCCGGCGACGCCGGGCAACATGCGGATGCGGAACGTATCTACCGGCTCGGGATCAGCGCGGCGATGCAGGCGGAAGACCGGACGCTGGCCGGAAACCTCGCTGGGTCGCTGGCCTATCAACTCAGCAATACGGGCAGGGAGGCCGAAGGCGTCCGACTCGCGCTGGCGGCCCTCGGCGAAGCCGGCCCGGATGCGCCCCCGAAAGCCCGCGCGCTCTACCTCGATCGGGCCGCATGGGCCCACACCAAGGCCGGGGAGGCCCAGCAGGCCATGCGAGCGCTCGGACAGGCCGGTGAAGCACTGGCCGCGGACCACGCGGGGGCCGGTGCGCCCGCCTACCTGTACTGGGTGGACGTTGGAGAACTACAGATCATGGAGAGTCGCGTCTACACGGAGCTGCGCCGCCCCTTGCGGGCCGTGCCCCTGCTGCGGGACGTGCTCAGCCAGTACGACACGACGCACACCCGAGAACTCGCTCTGTACCTGTCCTGGCTGGCCGTCGCTCTGGCCGACGCGAACGAACCCGAAGAGGCGGCAGCGACAGCGGAACGGGTCATCACACTGAGCGCGAGCGTGACCAGCGACCGTACGGCCGCACGGGTACGCGTCGTGCTGGGGCGGCTGGAAGATTACCGGGACGTACCGGAAGTCCGGGCGGTGCTCGACGGCGCCGCGTGAATCCCAGGAGGACCGGCGTCGGCCCGGCGGCCCACGGCCCGCGCAACCCGGCCGGCGGGTGGCCCTGCCCTGCCTCGGCCGGAGGGTATGGGGCACGATGTTCGGTATGAGCATCGTGAAGATCAATGTGCTGACCGTACCCGCCGAGCAGCGGGAAGTTCTGGAGAAGCGCTTCGGGGCGCGGGCCGGTTCCGTGGAGTCGTCGGACGGCTTCGAGTGGTTCGAGCTGCTGCGTCCCGTGGAGGGCACCGACCAGTACCTCGTCTACACGCGGTGGCGGGACGAGGAGTCCTTCCAGGCGTGGATGGAGGGGCCGATGAAGGCCGCGCACCAGGGCGGCGGCGCGGAGGGCGGTGAGCGGCCCAAGCCCGCCGCTTCCGGGTCCACGCTGTGGTCGTTCGAGGTCGTGCAGCAGGCGAGCCCGAAGCAGTAGTCCGAAGCGGTAGGGCCGGCCGGCAGGACCGGCCGGTCGAGTCGGCCGGGAAGGCCGGCCGAGTGGGTGCCCGTCCCGGTGAGGGCCGGGGCGGGCGTGTCCGGGGCTTCAGGGGCGAGGGGCCGGGGCCTCAGAAGTCGAGTAGGCGCTGGGCCGTTTCGCGGTAGTGGCGCAGGGCCACGCGGAGTTGTTCGGTGTCGGTGCGGCCCTGCTCCCAGGACGTGCGCAGCGCGCGGCGGCGGGCGGCCAGTGCCTCCGGGAGGAGGGCGGACAGCTCTTCGTAGACGGCGTCGGCTTCCTGGACGGACTCGCCGGGGCGGTCGACGAAACCGTTGACGGCGTGGTCGAGCCGCTGCCGCAGCTTGTCCCGGGCGTCGGCGGGGAGCAGGGCCTCGGTGGGAGTGGGATCGGTGTGTCCTGCCCGGCCGGGAGTTCCGGTGGGGATGTTTCCGGTGGGGGCGTTCCCGGCGGGGGCGTTCCCGGTGGGCGGGGCGGAGTGGCCGGGCGCGCCCGCGGGGTAGTCGGTGGAGGTGCCGGGCAGGCCCGCGTACACACCGGGTTCGGTCGCGCCGGGTTCGGTCGCGCGCGGTTCGGTCGCGCCTGGTTCGGTCCCGGCGGCGCCGGACGTGGTGGTGGGCGGCGGCGCGGTCGGCTGCTGCGCGCTACGGGTGCCCTCGTACGCCGCGGCTCCGCGCTCCGGGGGCGGCATGCCCTCGCTCGCCGCGCGCTCGCCGGGTGTCTCGACGGGACCGGTCCCGCGTTCGTCGTAGGTGCTCATCGCGCACCGCCTTCCGCGGTGTCGTGCCCGTGGCCGCGGCCGTGCGTCCAGGGAGAACGCAGCCGGTCGCCGAGCCGCCGGGCGGTGGGCTTGTGGTGCCGGGGGTCGCGGGCCGCCGGGTCGTGACCGTCGTGGGACGGGTCGGGGCGGCCGTGGGCCGTGGTGCCGCGACCGTGGCCGGGAGAGCCGTGGTCGTGGTGGCCGCGCTCGCGGGGGCCGTGGTCGCGAGGGCCGTGCACGGAGGTGGAACGGCCCCTTCCGGTCTGGAGGAGTTCGGTGAACAGGGTGCGCGCGTGGACGACGGCGGCGCGCAGTTCCTCCGTGCCGGCGGCGTTCTCGGGGCGGTTGGCGCGGGCGCGTACGGCCGTCTCGTGGGCCTTGCGGTAGCCGTGGACGCCGTGCGCGTGGTGGACGGAGAGCGCGTCGGTCTGCTCGTCATAGGTGTCGGCCGGGTAGCCGCGCTCGCGGGCGAGTTGGCCGATCAGCAGGTCGGCCTCGACGACGGCCTGTTCGGGCTCGTCGACGAACTGCCGCTGTACGGCCTCCCACCGCTCCTCGTACTGCAACCGCAGCTCGGCGGTGAGCGGCAGCGGGCGGAACGCGCCGTGGCGGTCCAGCCGCTGGTTCAGCTCGCGTTCGGCGGCCACGGTGTCGCCGTCGTGCACGGCGACGGCGCGTTCGTACTCCGGGCCGAAACGCTTGCGCAGTCCTCTGCTGCCGCTGCGGGCGACCTTGGCGCGGGCCATGAGGACGAGGGCGGCGATCACCAGGAGCGCCACGATGGGGACGATGATCAAGGTGATGGACATACGGGGCGGGTAGCCCTGCCGTCGGGCGCCAAACAACCGCCTGGTGACGGGCCGGTGGGCCGCGGCGGTCCGGCCGGCGGCCCGTCCCGCGGCGCGTACCGGGGGATATTCGAGGGCGGCGGACGGGCCCGTACCGGCACAATGCCGCCATGACCGACGCCCCCACCAGGCGCCTGCCGGAAACCTGGCGCCTCTCGGACGAGCCGGACGACGCGCCCGCCGTCACGGCCCTGTTCCGCGAGTACTACACCGAGGTCGCGCAGCGGTACCACACGCTGCACGGGTGGCCGCGGATCACGCCCGAGGAGATCGACGAGGGTGTGGCGGAGTATCCGATGGGGCAACTGACGCCACCGCACGGCGCGTTGTTCGTCGTATGGCGGGCCGACGGGGAGGCCGCCGGGTGCGCGGGGCTGCTGCTCATCGACGGCGGGCGTACGGCGGAACTGAAGCGGGTGTTCGTCCGCGAGCCGTGGCGCGGACGGGGAGCCGCGGGCGCGCTGATGCGCGCGGTCGAGCGGCGCGCGGCGGAACTGGGTGCCGAGCGCCTCCGGTTGGACACCCGGCGGGACCTGTCCGAGGCCGTCGCGCTGTACCGCGCGTTCGGGTACGTGGAGATCTCCGCGTACAAGGAGGACCGGTATGCGGAGGTCTTCTTCGAGAAGCGGTTGGCGGGCGGCGGGGAATAGCGGAGGCTCCGGCGGACGGATGGCCCGCTCAGCGCGGTGCCGCCGGTGGCCGCCGTCTGCGGGCTTCGTCGTTGTGCGGGCTCTCCCTGTCCGAGCCGCACAGTTCCGCCGACAGCTCGTCGACCAGCTCCGTGAGGTCGGTCGGCCGGTTCTCGGTCCACCAGTCCCCCAGCAGTTCGGCCAGTGACGCGCGGCGGGCGGCGGCCAGCCGCTCCGCGACCGCGCGGCCCCGGTCGGTGAGGACCAGCGGCAGCCCTTCCCGTACGGCCAGACCGCGTTCCTCGATCTGCCGGGTGGCCTCGGCGATCACCCGGAGCGGCACGATGCTGCGTTCGGAGAGCAGCGCCGGCTCCACCGAGCCGTAACGGTTGATGCGCAGCAGCATCCAGCTCGCCGCCGGTTTCAGGTCCAGCCCGGCCGCCTCGGTGATCCGCTCGTAGACCGCCTTGCGGCCCTCCAGGCTGCCCAGTTTGGACAGCGCGCGGCAGACCTCGTCGTACGAGGAACGGTGTACGGGGCTGGCGGAGAGCACCTCGGAGCTGTCGGGCGCGGTGACGCCGCGGCGCAGCGGCTCCTCGCGCAGGAACCAGGCCAGGACGAAGGCGATCAGGACGACCGGGACCGCGTACAGGAAGACGTCGGTGATGGAGTCCGAGTAGGCGTCGAGCACGCCGGAGGCGGCGTCGGGGGGCAGCTGCCCCACCGTCCGCGGGTCCTCGGCGATTTTGGACGGGTCCGTTCCGGGCGGCAGTTGCTTGCCCGCGAGGGCGTCGGCGATCCGTGGCCCCAGCTTGTCGGCGAAGATCGTACCGAAGATGGAGACGCCGAAGGAGGAGCCGATCGAGCGGAAGAAGGTGGCGCCGGAGGTGGCGACGCCGAGGTCCTGGTAGTCGACGGCGTTCTGCACGATCAGGACCAGGACCTGCATGACCAGGCCCAGTCCGAAGCCGAACACGAAGAAGTACAGGCTCATCACCGTGGTGCCGCTGGACGGGCCGAGCTGGTGCAGGAGCAGCAGGCCGACGGCGGTGACGGCGGTGCCGGCGACGGGGAAGACCTTGTAGCGCCCGGTGCGGCTGACGAGCTGCCCGGAGGCGGTCGAGGACAGCAGCATGCCGATGACCATCGGGAGCATGTGCACCCCGGACATGGTGGGCGACACGCCCTGCACCACCTGGAGGAAGGTCGGCAGGTAGGTCATCGAGCCGAACATCGCGAAGCCGATGACGAAGCCGATGACCGCGGTGAGAGTGAAGGAACGCAGGCGGAACAGACGCAGCGGGATGACCGGTTCGGCGGCCCGGCGCTCGACGGCGACGAACCCGGCCAGCAGCACCAGTCCCAGCACTCCGAGACCGATGATCTGCCAGGAGCCCCAGCCGTAACTGACGCCGCCGAGCGAGGTCATCAGGACGAAGCAGGCGGCGACCGCGGCGACGAGGACGGTGCCGGGATAGTCGATACGGTGCGGGGTGCGGCGGACCGGGATGTGCAGCACGGTGGCGATGACGGCCAGTGCGACGATGCCGATGGGCAGGTTGATGTAGAAGACCCAGCGCCAGCTGAGGTGGTCCACGAACAGGCCGCCGAGCAGCGGCCCCAGGACGCTCGTCGCGCCGAAGACCGCGCCGAACAGGCCCTGGTACCGGCCGCGGTCGCGGGGCGGCACGATGTCGCCGACGATCGCCATCGACAGCACGATCAGGCCGCCGCCGCCCAGGCCCTGCACCGCGCGGAACGCGATCAGCTGCGGCATGTTCTGCGCGATGCCGCACAGCGCAGACCCGATCAGGAAGATCACGACGGCGGTCTGGAACAGCCGCTTGCGCCCGTACTGGTCGCCGAGCTTGCCCCACAGCGGGGTCGCGGCGGTCGAGGCCAGCAGATACGCCGTGACCACCCAGGACAGGTGGTCCAGGCCGCCGAGATCGCTGACGATGGTGGGCAGCGCGGTGGCGACGATGGTCTGGTCGAGTGCCGCGATCAGCAGGCCGAGGAGCAGCGCGCCGATCGCGACGAGGACCGTCCGCCGGGACCGGCCCTCGCCGGGGACGGCCGGAGCGCCGGTGTCCTGCGCCATGAGCGTCTCTCTTCGTGCGGGTCTTCTCGTGCGGGTCTTCTCGTACGGGCTCTTCGTGCGGGCTTCACGTACGGGCGGGGGCGGGCTTGCTGCCATCCATCCTGATCGTTTCGGTTGGATACGGCCTGCCGAGATCGGATACCGCCGGGTGGGATCGGGTACGGCCCGCTGGGAGCCGTGGGGGCCGGTGGCTGCCGGGTGCTCCCTGTGCAGGAAGGGGCCAGATGGGGATAATCACTGCCCAATCGAGGGCTTCAGATCGAGGGCTTCAGGAGGGGGAACGCTCGTGACGGCTGAGACCTGCCCGTACTGCTCGGCGCCCGCGCGCGACGACGGCCGGACGAGGTGTCTGTGCGAGGCGGCCGGCGCGGAGGACTTCGATCCGTTGGGGGTACGCCCGTACGTGCGGCTGCCGGACGGGGCGGACCCGGCCGGGGCGGCGTCGGGCACGACGGCGGAGGTGATGCGGCCCGATCCGCGTCCCGCGCCGCGGTTCGGGTCCCGTACGGTGCCGCCGGCCGGGTCGCGGGCGGGGGCGCGTGCCGGGTCACGGGCGGGCCCGCACTCCGGGGCACGTACGGATTCGCACGCCGGTTCGCACGCCGGAGGGCGGGAGGAGGCGCAGGCCGGTTCGTGCGCCGGCTCGGATGCAGGACGGCACACCGACGGGCAGGCGGCGGCCGGGGCGGGTGCGAGTGCGGAGGGTGGCTCGGGTCCGGGCTCGGGCTCGGGCTCCGGGAGCGGCAGCGGCGCGGGGCTCAGGGGCGGTACGGAGAGCGCGGTCCGCGCCGGGGCCGGGTCCAGCGCCGAGCCCAGGGCGGATGCCGGGTCCAGGTCCGAGGCCGAGCACGGCGCGTACGCCTGCTCCCCGCGTCGCCGCAGGAAGCAGGCGGCCCTGGCCGCCATGGCGGTCTCCGCGGCGGCTCTGGCCGCGGGCGCGGTGCTGCTCAGCGGCGCGCTGCTGTCCGACACGGACCAGGACCGCGCCCTGCCGGACGATCACCGGCACATGCCCGGCGTCGCCCGGACACCGGGCAGCGGCGGCGACGGCCCCGGAGGCGGCGGTCCGGGCCGCCGCGCCGCGCCGCCGCCCCCCTCCTCCACGCCGACACCGCACCGGGCGACCAGGGCCCAGCCGCCGCCCGGCCCGGCCGCCACACCGCCCGCCTCGCCCGGCCCCTCCACGCCCGCGGGCACGGCCAAGGCCTCCGGGAGCATCACGAGCGCCCCGGAGAGCCGCCCGCCGAGCAGCCCGCCGGACGGGCCGCTCGTGCTGCGGGAGGGGGCCAGCGGGCCGGAGGTTCTGGAGTTGCAGCGGCGGCTGGAGCAGGTGGCCACGTACCCGGGCCCGGAGGACGGCCGCTTCAGCACCGCCGTACGCGAAGCCGTCGCCGCCTACCAGCGGTTCTACGGATTGCGCGAGGACCCGTCCGGCGTCTACGGGGTGCAGACCCGAAGGTCGCTGGAGGCCCGTACGGTCGAGCCGTGAGCCGGGGCGTGCGGGCCGGACCGTCGGGCACGGGCTCGGGCGCGTGGGCGGGCTGGGCGCGGGCGCGTGACCGGAGGGGCAGGCGCCGGGCGCGCGGCCAGGGCGGGCGCGGGCGCGTGACCGAGGTGGTTGCGGGCGCGTGGGGCGCCGGTGGCAGGCCGTCGGCCGAGGGGGCGGTTGGCCTCTCGCGGGGGCTCTTTGTATCGTGTAGGAACAAAGTGGTTCCGCCCGCACTCCCTGACCGGCGGGCGGAGCCGCTTGACTCTTTCCTCAGCGCCCAGGAGCCCGCCGATGCCGGCAACCATCACGCTCACCGCCCGTGCCCTGCTGCTGGACATGGACAGCACGATCGTGAACTCGGAGGCCGTGGTGGAGCGGTGCTGGCGCCGCTGGGCCGCCGAGCAGGGGCTCGACGCGGCCGAGGTGCTGAAGGTGGTGCACGGGCGGCAGGGCTGGGCCACGATGGCCGCGCTGCTCCCCGAGCGCCCGATGGAGCTCAACCACGAGGACAACCGGCGGATGCTGGCGCAGGAGACCGCCGACGTCGAGGGCGTCGTGCCGGTCCCGGGCGCGCCCGCCTTCATGGCCGCCCTCGCCCGGCTCCCGCACGCGCTGGTCACCTCCGCCGACCTCGCCCTGTCCGACGCCCGGATGGGTGCGGCCGGGCTGCCGATGCCGGCCGTACGGATCACCGCGGAGTCGGTGAACGCCAGCAAGCCGGATCCCGAGGGCTTCCTGAAGGGCGCGGCCGAGCTGGGGTACGCGCCCGAGGACTGCGTGGTCTTCGAGGACTCCGAAGCGGGCATCGAGGCCGGGCGCGCGGCGGGGATGCGCGTGGTCGGCGTCGGCGAGCGGGCCGGGGCCTTCGGCCCCGACGCCCATGTACGCGATCTGCACCAGGTACGGGTCGAGGCGCTCGCGGACGGGTCGATCGCGCTGCACATCGACGGCTGACCGGCACAGCCGACGGGCGCCCCAGCCTGCGGGGCCGGTTGGCGGAACGTTCCGCCAACCGAAGCCGCACCGCCCCGCCCGCCCCCGCCCGTACCACTCAGCCCGTACCGCTCAGCCCGTGATCGCCTCATACAGGCTGAACCCGGCCATCAGCACCATCACGCCCGCCGCGACCTTCGTGATCAGGTCCAGCGGCACGTACTTCATGAGGGTGCGCCCGCCGACGATGCCCAGTCCGGCGACGGCCCACAGGGCGAGCACCGCGCCGACGCCCACCGAGACCGGGTCGTCGTAGCGGGCGGCGAGGTTCGCGGTCATGATCTGGGTCAGATCGCCGAACTCGGCGACCAGGATCATCATGAAGCCCGCCCCGGAGACCTTCCAGAAGCTCTGGTCGGCGGGCTTCTTGACCTCTTCCTCTTCCTCGTCCTTCTTGAAGATCAGGACGACCGCGCCCGCGAGGAAGAGCACGCCGACGACCGCCTGCACGAGGCGGTGCGGCAGCAGGGACAGCACGCTGCCGGCGGCGATGGCGAGCGCGACATGGACGGCGAAGGCCGCGGCGACGCCGGCGAACACGTACGAAGCGCGGTAGCGGGTGCCGAGCACGAGGCCGGCCAGGGCGGTCTTGTCCGGCAGTTCGGCGAGGAACACGACGCCGAAGACGACGGCGGCGACGGTGAAACTGAACACGGGGTGTCTTACCTCGATCGGTCGGGCCGCACCGAGGGGCCCGGAAAAGGGGTCGCTTCGGCACGGCAGCGTCTCTTGCGCACACGTGCGTCTGCGCAAACACTGCGGCCGAAGGTCTCGCTGGCGCGGCAGGGACACCGGTCACCTGCCACGCTCCGGGCGCCGGCCCACCACGGGCGGCCTGTCACCTGGGCGGTGGCGGCCGACGGGCGGGCAGTATGTCGACGGTCCGGCGAAGAGCTACTCCCCTTCTGCTGTGGCCAAGGGTACGCGGTG
This sequence comes from Streptomyces sp. NPDC059788, assembly GCF_042732265.1. Classification (NCBI taxonomy): domain Bacteria; kingdom Bacillati; phylum Actinomycetota; class Actinomycetes; order Kitasatosporales; family Streptomycetaceae; genus Streptomyces; species Streptomyces sp. NPDC059788. The sequence goes on from NZ_JBHWHY010000020.1 coordinate 112,685, forward strand.
CAGCCGCCCGCGGGCCACCAGCTCCAGCACCACCCCCACGGCCGCCGCCTGTACGGCGAGCAGCGCCACCAGGACGAACAGCTGCACCGCGCCCGCCTGAACGGGTGAGGCCCCGCCCAGCAGCATCCCCACGAAGGCGCCGGGAAGTGTGACGAGCCCCACGGTGCGGGTCTGGTCCAGGCCCGGCAGCAGCGCGTCGGACGCGGCCGGACGGGCCACCTCCATACGGGCCTCCCGGTCGAGCAGACCCAGCGCCAGCCCCGCCTCCACCTCGCCGCGCCGCGTCTCCAGCTCGCCGAGCGCGCGCCGCCCGCCGAGGACGGTGGCGGTGAGGGCGCCGCCAATGAGGATGCCCGCGACGGGGATGAGGGTGATGCCGCGCGGCGGCACCAGGCCGGTGAGCAGCAGGACGCCGACGACCGGCACGACTCCGGCGGCGAGCGGGGCGGCCGCCCACCACCAGGTGCGGTTCGGGGTGAGGCGGCGGCCGGCGGTCCGCACGGCGACCGTGAACATGAGTACGAGGAAACAGAGCAGCCAGGGCACGCCCCGTACGACCCAGCCGATGAGGAGGGAGACGGCGGCGAGCTGGAGGGCGGCGCGCAGGCCGGCGAGGGCGATGGCCCGCGCGTGGCCGAGGCGCGCGAGCGCGGCGACGGCCACGGCGGCGGCCAGCAGGACGGCGAGAACGGCCCCGAGGGCGGCGTTGACCGGCAGCAGCACGCGATCACTGTAGGGCGCGCGCGGCGGCGGGGCACCGGGTCCGGCGCGGGCGGGTACGGACCCGTTCACTCCGGCGGAGGCGGGTGTTCCGGAAGGGGCGCACGCGCCCGCGCGAGCCACGCGCCGGTGAGCCGGGTGCGGGTGACACCACGTCAACCCCTTGAACTGACGTGGGCATGTCGTCACTCTGTTACCTGGAGCCCGTCCGGTGGTAACCCCACGGCGCCACCATGGGCCCCGTCCCGAACCTCAACTTCCCCCCACTTACAGGGAGTTACGATGCCCAAGGTCTACGCGCGTCGCGTCTCGGTGGCCGCCGCGTCCGCCGCCGCACTCGCCTGCACGCTGGTTCTCGGCACCCAGAGCGCCCAGGCGGCGCCGCCCACCCCGCCGGACGCCGCCACGGCCCGTACCTACCTCGCCCAGATCAAGGAAGCCCCCCAGGGCTCGCAGGACGGCTACAGCCGCGACAAGTTCCCGCACTGGTCCGACCAGGGCAAGAACTGCAACACGCGCGAGGTCGTGCTCAAGCGGGACGGCGAGAACGTGAAGACCGACGGCAAGTGCGCCGCGACCAGCGGCACCTGGAAATCCGCGTACGACGACGGCGTGTGGTCCAAGGCGTCCGACGTGGACATCGACCACGTCGTACCGCTGTCCGAGGCGTGGAAGTCCGGCGCCTCGAAGTGGACGACCGAGCGCCGCCGGGAGCTGGCCAACGACCTCACCCACTCGCAGCTGATCGCCGTCACCGACAACGTGAATCAGGAGAAGGGCGACAAGGACCCGGCCAAGTGGCTGCCGCCGAAGACCTCGTACCACTGCACGTACGCGCGGATGTGGGTGTCGGTGAAGCACGAGTACGGGATGACGGCCGACTCGGCGGAGAAGGCGGCGCTGAAGAAGATCCTCGACCGCTGCTGAAGTACGCCGACGGGCCGCCTCGGAAGGCCGCCTTTCAGGACGGTCTGATCGCCTTTTGACCGAGTGGCGCAACCGTACGACCGGATGGCTCCGTCTTTCTCGCCGAGGAGGCCGGAGCTGTCCCGTCGCCCACGATCGGCTTCTATCCTCTGAGCACACACGGGCGGGCGCCCGCCCGTACGAGGGGAGGATCGCCGATGGCCGTGCTGCGCCTGGGGCCGCTGTTGCGGTACGTGGACGAGATCAGCGCGACGGTGTGGGTCGAGACCGACCGGCCCTGCGAGGTGCACGTCCGCTGCGAGAACGGCGCGGGCGGCGCCGAGCGCACGTGGCAGGTGGGCGGTCACCACTACGCGCTGGTGCCCGTCGCCGGGCTGACGCCGGACAGCGAGACCCCGTACCGGGTCCTGCTGGACGGCGAACAGGTCTGGCCGCTGCCCGGCAGCCGCTTCCCGGAGAGCGCGATCCGCACACCGGCGGCGCCCGGCGGCGACCCGGCCGGTCAGCGGCTGCGGGTGGCGTTCGGCTCCTGCCGCTGGGCGGCACCGCCCGCCGACGCGCACGACCCGGTCGGCCCGGACGCACTGGACACCCTCGCCGCCGCGCTCGCCGCCGATCCCGCGCGCCAACGCCCGGACGTACTGCTCCTGTTGGGCGACCAGGTGTACGCCGACCAGACCTCGGACGCGACCGCCCGGCTGCTCGCCGCCCGCCGTGACACCTCGGAGCCGCCCTGGCAACAGGTCGCGGACTACGAGGAGTACACCCACCTCTACGCCGAGTCCTGGCTCGACCCCGAGGTGCGCTGGCTGCTGTCCACCGTCCCCAGTTGCATGATCTTCGACGACCACGACGTCATAGACGACTGGAACACCTCCGCCGCCTGGCTGACCCGGATGCGCGCGACCTCCTGGTGGCGGGAACGGGTGCTGGGCGGCCTGATGTCCTACTGGGTGTACCAGCACCTGGGCAACCTCTCCCCCGCCGAACTGGAGAAGGACGAGCTGTACGCCCGGGTCCGCGCGCTGCCGGACGGCACGGACCTGGTGCGGGAGTTCGCCGCGGCCGCCGACGCCGACCCGGCCTGCGCGCGCTGGAGCTACCGCCGCGACTTCGGCCGCGTACGGCTGGTCATGGTCGACACCCGCGCCACCCGCGTCCTGGACGAGGGGAGCCGGGCGATGCTCGACCCGGCCGAGGCGCAGTGGCTGCGCGAGGAGGTGCTCGCCGACCACGGCTCGTACGACCACCTGCTGATCGGCAGTTCGCTGCCGTGGCTGCTGCCGAACCTGATCCACGACGCCGAGGGCTGGAACGCCGCACTGTGCGCCGGGGCGCGCGGCGCGCGCTGGGCGCGCCGGAGCGAGTCGCTGCGGCAGCGGGCCGACCTGGAGCACTGGGCGGCGTTCCCGGAGTCCTTCGCCGCGCTCACCGACCTGCTCGTCGAGGCCGGTTCGGGCGACGTGGCACCGGCGACGGTGTGCGTGCTGTCCGGCGACGTGCACCACGCGTACGTGGCCGAGCCGCACTGGTACGACGGCTCCGCGCCCGCCAGCCGCGTACTGCAGCTGACCTGCTCGCCCGTGCACAACAGCATCCCCGCCTCCATGCGGGCCGGTTTCCGCTTCGGGTGGAGCAGGATCGGCCGCCGGCTGGGGCACGCGCTGGCCCGGCATGCCCGCCTGGACCGGCCGTCGATCGGCTGGCGCCGCACGGGCGGCCCGTGGTTCGGGAACCAGCTGATGACCCTGACGCTTAACGGGCGCGCGGCGCGGCTGCGGCTGGATCAGGCACAGAGCGAGCAGGACGGCGGGGTGCGGCTGGCCTGCGCGTGGGACGAGACGCTGACGGGTGGCTGACGGGCCGTCGAGGGCCGTTGACGAGCGGTCGGTCGGGAAACGCCCCCAGCGGGTGGATTCGATGTCTTTTCGGACATGGATGCCGTCACCGGGGCGGCACTTCGGGCCATGACCGTTTTCGGCCAACGGCCGGATATGGCCAGATGTTGAACTTGCAAGTACCGTTTAGGCCTCCCTAACCTTTCATCTTGTCGGTTCCCGTCCCCGAAACCGCAGGAGTCCCTTCATGTCCGCTCACTCTCCGGTGACCGAGCTCACCGAACGAATCAAGCCGCACACGCTCTCCCTCTTCCGCATCGTCACCGGCCTGCTCTTCGCCTGCCATGGCGCGTCCTCGCTGTTCGGCATCCTGGGCGGAGCCATGGGCAAGGGCCTGACCGTGCCCGCGGGCAGCTGGCCCGGCTGGTACGCGGCCGTCATCCAGTTCGTCGGCGGCGTCCTGGTGATGCTCGGGCTCGGCACCCGCGTCGCGGCCCTGATCTGCTCCGGCTCCATGGCGTACGCGTACTTCTCCGTGCACGCGGGCGAGTCCCTGTGGCCGCTGCAGAACGGCGGCGAGCTGTCCGTGCTGTTCTGCTGGGCGTTCCTGCTGCTCGTCTTCACCGGACCCGGCACCTGGTCGCTGGACCGCCTGTTCTTCGGCGCGCGCCAGTCGGCCGAGGCCGGGACGGGCGCGCAGCGCGAGCCGAGCGCGGCCTGACGGCACAGCGGCGGCCGGACGGCTGCCACCCGGCGCGGCCGTACGGCTGCCGTCCGGCGACGAGCGGCGGCCTCCGGTATGCACCGGGGGCCGCCGCTCGTTCGCGCGGGCTCGCGGGCGCGACCGGCCGCCAGACGGTCCGTACGCCGGGGCCCGCACGCCGGGCCCGTACGCCGGACCACGCGCCGGGGCCGTACGCCGGGGCCGTACGCCGGGCCCACGCGCCGGGCCCGTACGCCTGCACCCGCGCCGTGGTCAGAAGATCTTCGAGAGCACGCCCGCCACGGCCTTGCCGGCTTCCTTCGACTGGTTGAACGGCACGGAGTAGCACGCCACCACCCGGCCGGCGGTCCCCGCGACCCCGGGCCCGGTCGCGGTCCGCCGCTCGTGGATCACCACGGACCGCGCCTCGCCGGAGCGGAAGCGCCAGGCGTGCCGGGACTCGGCGGCGCCCTCACCGCGCGCGTTGGTGGTGAAGTCCAGCCAGACCTCGTTCTTCGGATTGGCGTAGGCCGGGTCGACGGACGGCGTGCGCGGGTCCTTGCGGTGCTGGTAGTGCGGGCCCGAACTCTCCGGGCGGACGCCGCAGGTGCCGGTGTGGACGTGTGCCCCGTAGGCGCGGTTCGCCCGCAGGTCGGCCACCCGCAGGCCCACCCGGGTCGACGCGTGCCCGGCGCGCTCGCTGACCGTGACGCGGGAGTTCACCGGCACCAGCTTGGGGTCGTACGTCAGCGCGCTGCTCAGCATCGCGCCGTTCGGCCGCGTGAACTGCGCGGCGATCGTCACGGAGTACTCCTGCTCGGCCGTGTTCTTCGTGACCTTGTCGCCGTCCGCCGCCACGGCGGACGGGGCGAGCAGGAGCGTGCCCGCGGTGGCGAGGACGGCCGCGGTGGCGCCCGCCGTCCTGGCCGCCGCCCTCGCGCGCGCCGCGCCGCGCCCGGTCCGGTCCGCCGCCGTGGCCGCTTCCGCACCCGCTCCCGTTCCCGCGGCCGTTTGCGCCGCGCCGCCGGATGCCGTCGATGAGTCCCTCGACGTCTGCATGCATGTCTCCATTCGTGTGCCGCTCCGCTCCGGAGCACCCTGTCTACGCACTCACAAGGCACTTATTTCGGCACATAACATTCCCAATGACGCGCTCTTTTGCGCCACGGCCGGAGCAGACGGGTGACAGCGATGCCCGGGGCGGTTCCCAAAGGGGTGTGAAGCCGACAACACCGTGCGCCCCGGAACGTCACCGTGGGCACGTCAGGCGTACGCTGTATGGCGGTACAGCCGCCCCAGCCGCCGATGCGACGTCGCGGCAGGGGTTCGGAGCCGGGAGTAGGACGTTGTTGGAAAGCCTGGGGTCGTTGAGCGACACCCCTTGGGTCTACGCGATCGTCGGTCTCTCGGTACTCCTCGACGTCTTCGTGCCCATCCTGCCCAGCGGCGTCCTGGTGATCACCGCGGCCACCACGGCGGCGGGCACCCGCACCGCGGCCGGCGCGGTCGGCGTCTCCGGCTCCGTACACGGCGACGTCGACCTCGCCGAGATGCTCGCCCTGGTGCTGTGCGCCGCGACCGCCTCGGTGCTCGGCGACATGCTCGCCTACCGGCTCGCCTGGCGCGGCGGCGACCGCTTCGACCGCGCCATCGCCCGCTCCCGCCGCCTGACCGCGGCGCAGGAACGACTCGGCACGGCGCTGACGCGGGGCGGCGGCGGCATCGTCGTCCTGGCCCGCTTCGCGCCCGCCGGACGCTCGGTGGTCAGCCTGGGCGCGGGGGTCGCGCACCGCACCGTCCGGGAGTTCCTGCCGTGGTCCGCGCTGGCCGGGCTGGCCTGGGCCGCGTACGGGGTGAGCCTGGGCTATGTGGGCGGCCAGTGGCTGGGCGCGTCGTGGATCGGCGCCGCCGTGTCGGTGTTCGCGCTGTTCGCGGCCGGATCGGCGGCGGTGTTCCTGATGCGCAGGCCGGATCGCCGGGCGGCGGCGTTCTCGGCGGCGGGCGCGGACTGACCGTCGGTCACCGGCAGTGACCGCCGAGTACCGGCCACTAACCGGCCGACCGGATTCCGCCCTGCGGGTGACGGGCCGGGGAACGGGCGGAGCGTCCCGGCATCGGCGGGGAGCGGCTGCGGGCGGGAGAAATCCCGGGCGGATTGTCAGACCCCGGTGCCACCATGTGGACATGAACAACTGGCACTGCCGCCCCGAAACCCCCGAGGACGTTCCGGCCGTCCGCCGGGTCAATCTCGCCGCCTTCGAGACCTCCGGCGAGGCCGACCTCGTCGATGCGCTGCGGCGTGCTCCGGCCTGGCTGCCGGGCCTTTCGTACGTGGCCGAGCCCGTCGCGCGACAGGCCGGCGCTCCCGCGCCCCTCGCCGCCCACGCGCTGCTCACCCGCTGTCACATATCCGGCGCACCGGCCGTCGCGCTCGCGCCCTGCGCCGTACTGCCCGAGTACCAGAAGCAGGGCGCGGGCAGCGCCGTCATCCGCGCCCTGCTGGACGCGGCCCGGGAGGCCGGCGAGCGGACCGCCGTCGTGCTGGGTCACCCGCCGTACTACCCCAGGTTCGGCTTCGAGCCCGCCTCCCGCTTCGGCATCCTGCCGCCCCAGGAGTGGCCGGACGAGGCGTTCCTCGCCCTCTCCCTCGACGGCGGGACACCCCCGCGCGGCACGGTGCGCTATCCGGAGGCGTTCGGCATCGACTGAGGAGGGGATGGGGGCGGGCCGGGTGGCTCGGGCGGTGGGGGCGGCATTGGCGGGGCGGGGGGCTCGGGCGGTGCGGGTCGCTCAGGCAGTCCCGGTTGCTCGGGCGGCCCGGGCGTCTGAGCCGGGCCGGGCGTCTGAGCCGGGCCGGGTGGCTCAGACGGGCCGGGTGGCTCAGACGGGCCGGATCGCTCGGGCGGGCCGGTGGCTTAGGCGGGCCGGGCGCCTGTGCCGGTTCGGACGCCTGTGCCGGGCCGGGCGCCTCAGCCGGGCGTTACCGCTCTTCCGTGGCTCGCTCCGACTCCTCGGGGACGACCGCGACCGGGCACACCGCGTGCAGCAGCACGGCGTGGGCGACGGAGCCGAGCCGGCGCCCGACCGGCAGGCGCCTGCGGTGCCGGGCGACCACGACCAGGTCGCTGGCCCGGGACGCCTCGACGAGCTGTCCGGCCGCGTCCGCGTCCCGCAGCTCGACCGTCACGGCGACCTCGGGGTGCCGTTCGCGGTGCGGTGCGAGCGTCTGCGTCAGCTGCTGGGCCAGCGCCTTCTCGTACTCCTGCTGCGTGCCTTCATAGGCCGCCATGTATTCGAACGAGGCCGGGGTCAGCATCGGCCAGGTATAGCCGGAGACCACCTTCAGGCGCGCGTCGCGGCGGCTCGCCTCGGCGAAGGCGAAACCGATCGCGCCCGGCTCGTCCGAGGAGGCGTCGACGCCGAGCGTGACCTGCGCCGGGCCGGTGCGGACCACCTCGCCGTCCGGGCCGAGTTCGGCGCCGGCCCGGTCCGGGCGCGGTACGACCACGACGGGCCCCTCCGAATGCGCCGCGCACGCCATGCCGTTCGAGCCGAGCAGCAGGCTGGCGAAGCCGCCGCGCCCGCGCGAGCCGAGCACGAGCAGCTGCGCCTCGGCGCCGAGGGCGGGCAGCAGCGAGTCGGTGAGCCCGCTGAGGCTGCGGAATTCGATGCCCGGCAGGCCCGCCGTGTCGGCCTGCCCGTCCAGTGTCTTGCGCAGTTCGTCCAGGACCGGGTCCCCGATGCCGGATTCGGCCGCCGCGCGGCCCTCCGTGGTGACATACGGCCAGACGTGGACGACCTGGAGCGGCGCGGAGCGCAGCCGGGCCGCCTCGATCGCCCAGCGCAGCGCCCGTTCGCTGTCGGGGGATCCGTCCACCGCGACAATGACCGGCAGGGTGTCCATGTACGCCTCCATACAACCAACAGCGTGTGCTATGCCCAACTATTTCCATACTCCTACCCCGCGCGGTCCGGGCGACAGGGGACGAAGGTCCCTCCCCGGCACGGAGTAGAGTCGAACGTCACTTCTCAGCCCCTTACCTGGGACGCAATGAACACACTTCCCGCCCCGCAGGCCGTCGCGTGGACGGAGGCCGGCGCGGACCGCTCCGCGCGCTGGCGTTCCGAGAGCGGCACCCCGCCGCCCCGCCGGATCGTCGTCGCGGACGACCGTACGAAGGCCGACGACGCCTACAAGCTCGCCTGCGAGGGCACCGCGTTGTTGTGGCGCGGCGACTTCCACAACGCGCGCCAGCTGCTGACGGCACTGGCCCGCCGGATGGACCGCCGTCCGCGCAAGCGGCCGCCGGCCGACCCCACCCAGGCGTTCCACCTGCACCGCGCCGCGCAGAACCAGCGCTCCCGCATCCTGGGGATGCTGCTGGTGTCCCTGGACCCGGGTTACGGTCTCGCGCTGCGCCGCGCGCCCGACGTCCGGGAGGCGTGCGTCCAGGCGTACGGCCCGGACGTCACCGCAACACCCGCCGGTGAGGCCGAAGACGCCGCGGCGGACGACGCGGGCGCGACGGGGGCCGCGGGGGCCGAGAGGACCCCGGTGGCCGGGGACTCCCAGGGCTCCGAGGCGCACGCCGGCCTGCCGCTGATCGTTTCGCTGCGGGAGCTGCTGGGCGTGATCGGCGCGTACGAATGGCGCAGAAACGGTGTCCGCATACCGGCGCTCGACGGCGACCGCGTCCATCCGTACTACGGCGTCTTCTCGCCCGTCCGCGGCGAATACGTGGACCTGGTGGCCCGCGCGCCACTGCCCTCCGCCCCGGGCCCGGCGTTCGACATCGGCACCGGCACCGGCGTCCTGGCCGCGGTGCTGGCCCGGCGGGGCGTGTCCCGCGTCGTGGCCACCGACCAGGACCCGAGGGCCCTGGCCTGCGCGCGGGAGAACACCGAACGGCTCGGTGTCGCGGACCGCGTGGAGGTCGTGGCCGCCGACCTGTACCCGGCCGGGCGCGCGTCGCTGATCGTCTGCAACCCGCCGTGGGTCCCCGCCAAGCCCACCTCCCCCGTCGAGTACGCCGTCTACGACCCGGGCAGCCGGATGCTCCGCGGCTTCCTGGACGGCCTGGCCGCGCACCTCGAACCGGGCGGCGAGGGCTGGCTCATCCTGTCCGACCTCGCCGAACACCTCGGGCTGCGCTCCCGCGCCGAGCTGACCGCCGCCTTCGACGCGGCGGGCCTGACGGTGCTGGACCGCCTGGACATCCGGCCCCGGCACGCCCGCTCCCGCGACGCCGACGACCCCCTGCACGCGGCCCGCGCCGCCGAGGTCACCTCACTGTGGCGACTGGGCCCGGCCGGGCCCGCCGACGGAAGCCCGGAGGCCCCAGAGACCCCGTAGCCCGGAGGCCCCAGAGACCCCGTAGGAAGAAGAATGGGAGAAGTGGGAGAAGCAGGAATCGCCGCCATGGAACCGCAGCACCTCACCGCACGCGCCCGGCGGCTCGCCGCCGGCGCCACCCCGGCCCGCCGCCGGCTCCTCGGCATCGCGGGGCCGCCCGGAGCGGGCAAGTCCACCCTGGCCGCCCACCTGGTGTCCGAGCTGGCCGGGTCGGCGGTGCTCGTCCCCATGGACGGCTTCCACCTCGCCGAGGCGGAGTTGCGCCGTCTGGGGCGCACGGACCGCAAGGGCGCCCCGGACACCTTCGACGCGGCCGGGTACGCGGCCCTGCTCGGCCGCCTGCGCTCCCCCGCGCCGGACACCGTCGTCTACGCCCCCGCCTTCGACCGCCGCATCGAGGAGCCGGTGGCCGGCAGCGTTCCGGTGGCGCCCGACGTGCCGCTCGTCGTGACCGAAGGCAACTACCTGCTGCTCGACGACCCGTCGTGGGCGCGGGCCAGGGCCTGCCTCGACGAGATCTGGTACGTGGACCTGGACGACGCGGAGCGGGTGCGGCGCCTGGTGGACCGGCACGAGCGCTTCGGCAAGCCGCGAGAGCGCGCCGAACGGTTCGTGCGCACCTCGGACGAGGCCAACGCGCGTCTGGTGGCGGCCGGACGGGAGCGCGCCGATCTGGTCGTCAGGTTCGCGGCCGACAGGGCACCGGGGCCGTACGACGAGAGCGGCTGAGCCCGAGGGGGGCGGGACTGGGGGCGCGGAACCGGAGGGCGCGGCCAGGAGGGCGCGGCCAGGAGGCGGAGCCGGTGCGCGAGGGCGCGAGGCGCGGAGCCTGGGACGCGGAGCCGGCGGGCTTGGAACCGGCGGCCGGTGTGCCCCTTGGCGTCCGGCCCTGGCCCCGGGCCCGTCACCGCCCCCGCTCGTAGACCTCTATGCGGCGGCCGACGGCGTCCGTCCGGCCGGTGAGCGTGAAGTGCCGACCGAGGACGCGGAGTTTCTCGGCCTCGCGTACGGCGGCGGGCGCGGCGCGGCGGGTGTCGGTGACGACCACGATGCGGGACTCGGCCAGCATGGCCGTCCGTATCTGCTCGGGGCCGCCCTCGACACCCTTGATCGTGCCGGAGGCCGCCGGCCCCACGGCCAGCGCGAGGTCGTCCAGGCCGGTGAAGGCCGACGGCGTCACCAGCGCCGTGTCGCGCCGCGCGGCCGGTATGAACAGCACGCCGTCGCCCGGGTGCGCGGCCGCCGTCACCCGGTCCGCCGCCCGCAGCACGTCGTCCGCCCGGCTCGTCGGCTCGCGCAAACCGGTCTCCACGGGCAGCAGCGCCACGAAGGCGAGCGCCGCTACCCCCGCGAGCAGCACCCCCGTACGGACCGGGAGGGCCCGGACGGCAGCGGCGACGCCGACGCCCAGCAGCAGGGCGAAGCCGATGTTCGTGTAGAGGACGTAGCGGTCGAGGTAGAGGGGCTCCACAAGGACGGAGGCCAGCAGCAGGCCGCACTGCGGCACGATGAGCAACGGCAGTCCGACAGAGGCCGGTGACACGGCCGCGCGCCCACGGCCGGGGTACGGGACCCGGGCGCACACGAGCGCGACGAGCACCAGGGCGGCGATGCCCAGCAGCGTGGAGACGGCGACGGGCTTGATCCACGACACCTGGCCCGACTGGGCGCGGCTGGCCTCGATGAGCGGCAGCGCGCCCGCCAGCACCACTGCCGCGGACACCGCCCACGGCACCACCGGCGGACGTCCGCCGCGGCGGCGGGCGACGAGCAGCGTGACGGCGTGTGCGGGCAGGACGAACAGCGAGAACCAGTTCAGCAGGGCCGTGATCAGCATGACCGCGGCGTAGCCCGCCCAGCGCGGCCACCGGCGTCGCGTGGTGGCCGTCGCACCGTCCGCGGCGCTCACCAGGAGCCAGGTGGCCACCGCCGCACCGGCCGTGACCAGCGCGTACGCCCGCCCCTCCTGGGCGTAGTGCTGGATGTTGGGGATCAGCGCGAGCACCAGACCGGCGGCGAGTCCGGCCCAGGGGCCGGCGAGGCGGCGGCCGGCCGCGGCGGTGGCGGCAGCGGCCGCGGCGACGGCCAGGACGGACGGCATCCGCAGCACGGCCGGGCCCGTACCGAAGACCTCGAACACGCCGTGCATCAGCAGGTAGTAGAGGCCGTGCACGACGTCCACCTGGCCGAGCATGTCCCAGATCTCCGCCACCGAACGCTGCCCGACCTGCCAGGTCACGGCCTCGTCCCGCCACAGGCTGTCGCCCCGTCGGATGCCCCACAGGCCGAGCGCCAGCGCCGGCAGCGCGGGCAGCACCGGGACGGCGAGCCGCGCGAGGGGGGCGGGGGCGCCGCGCCGGGCGCGACGGGCAGCGGCCGGTGCGGCGGGAGCGGCGGAGGCGGCTTCGACGGACATGACGAGAACTCTACACTGCACGTATACATTGAATGTATACACCCCGTGAGCAGTTCACTGCCTGGCCGACTCCGCAGGTCAGCAGGGTGCCACCCCACCCGTACGAACGGAGCCCCCGGCGCAGTGCTCGACCAGACGACAGCTCAGGCAGCCACCGACCGAGCCGCCGCGCAAGCCGCCGCTCCCATCCCCACTCGCGTTCCCGTCACCACTCGCGTCCCCGTCCCCACTCGCGCCCGCACCCCCACTCGCGCCCGCGCGGCGCTTCCGCCGCTGCTCGCCGTCTGGTTCCTCTCGCGGCTCTGGCTGGTGCCGGCGGCACTGAAGATCAGCCCGTTCGTGGGCGGCGGTGGCCTCGACCCGTCCGTGAGCAAGGTCTACACCGGCTGGTACGCGGTCCTGAGCGGCGGCAGCTTCCCACTGCACGACGTGAGCTGGCAGTACCCGCCCGGCGCGGCCCTGCCGATCCTGGCCCCCGGTCTCGTCCCCGGCCTCGGCTTCGGCCACGCCTTCATCGCACTGGCCGCCCTGTGCGACGCCGCGATCTTCGCGCTGCTGGTGTGGGCGGCGCGGCGGCGCGGCCGTTCCCTCGCCGCACCCTGGCTGTGGACCGTGGGCCTGGCCGTACTCAGCACCATGCCGTGGAACCGGTTCGACCTGCACGTGACCGCTCTCGCGATGCTCGCCCTGACGGCCGCGTCCGCGCGGCGCGCGTGGGCCGACCGGGCCTTCGGCGCCGTGACGGCGGTCGCCGCCGTCATCAAGGTCTGGCCCGCGCTGCTGCTCGCCGGTACGTCGCGGGGCCGCCGCACCCGTACGGCGTGGACGGCCGCCGCCGTCACCGGCGCCGCCGTGACCGCCGGGTTCGCGCTCGCCATGCCGAACGCGCTCTCCTTCCTGTCCGCCCAGGAGTCCCGCGGCATCCAGATCGAGTCGGTCGGCTCCCTGCCGTTCCACCTCGCCCGGCACCTCGGCTGGACCGGCACATGGGCGGCGAAGGACGGCTCGCACGAGTTCGTCGGCCCATGGGTGAACGGGGTCAGCCTCGCCATGCAGGCGTCGACCGTGGCGACCTTCGGGTGGCTGCTGTGGTGGCGGCGCCGTTCGGACCGCACCGCAGCCCGGGTCCTGCCGGACGCCGCACTGACCGCCACGCTGTTGTTCGTGGTCACCAGCCGGGTGATCAGCCCGCAGTACATGGTCTGGCTGCTCGGGCTGGCGGCGGTCTGCCTGCTGCGCGGCGACACCACCCAGCGCCCGGTCGCCCTGCTGCTCCTCGCGGCCTGCGTCTTCACGACGCTGGACTTCCCGCTCCTGTACCGCGGGCTGCGGGACGACGCGTCCTGGCTGTCCATCGCCAACCTGTACGCGCGCAACCTGCTGCTGCTCGCCGCGGCCTGGCTCTCGGCCCGCCGCCTGTGGCGCGGGACCGTACCCGTACGCCGCGCCTCCCGATCCGCGGCCCGTCCCGAGTGCGGCGGACGATCCTGAGCCCGGCTCTCGGGAACTTCAGCCCGCCCCCATCCGTACATTCCTCGGATTACACGGATTCGACGGACTCAACGGATTCGACGGACTCGACGGGCTGGGCGGATTCCACGTTCGACGGGTTCGACGGGCTCGGCGCATTCGGCATGTTCACCGCATTCGGCATCGGCGATCAGCCATCGGTGTCGCGTGCGGACGGCCGTAACTGCCCGGCACGTGCCGTGACTTCCGTAACGACACCGTCGATGTCATGATGACACCATGAGTGTCACAGAAGGCGGCGCGGACTCCGCCGAGCACCTCGCGTACGAGGTGATCCGCCGCCTGTGGCCGCTGCACCGGACGGTCGTGCGCGCCATGGAACGGGAACTGGCGGGTACGGGCCTGACGGCCGGTCAGCACGCACTGCTCGACGCCCTGCGCACGCAGGGCCCACGGGCCGTGCCGGAACTGGCCCGCACCCTGGAACTGGACCGGCAGCCCGTACAGCGCTGGGTGAACCACGCGGCGGAACTGGGCCTCGTGGAGCCCGCCCCCAATCCGGCGCACCGGCGCTCTCCCCTGATCCGGCTGACGCCCGAGGGCTCCGAGGTCATGAACTCCCTCCGGCGGTCGGAGGCGGCCGGGCTGCGGCGTGTGCTGGCCGGGGTGCCGGCCGCCGAGGTGGCCACCACCCTGCGCGTACTGGACCGTCTGGGCGAGGAGTTCCGCGCACTGGCCCAGGACGAGCCGACGTCCCCGGCCCCGGCCCCGCCGGAGACAAGCCGAACGCCCCAGACACCCCGGGAACCGCAGACACCGTCACCACCCCAGAAGCCCCGGGCGGCCAGAGCCCCTCGGACGCCCAAGGCCCCCCGGGCCCCCCGAGAACCCCACCCCACCCCAGCACCCCACACAGGACGGCACGGAGCATGACGACCCAAGGCATCGAAGAAACCCCAGGGTTCCAGGAGACCCACGGGTTTCATGAGACGCAGGAAGCCCATGGGGCCCAAGAGCCCCAGGACCTCGGTGCCTGGCCCGAGACGGAGGTCGAGAACGACACGGTCCCGGTCGAGAACGGCGAGCTGTTCTACGAGGCGGCCGGCGCCGGCACCGAAGGCGACCCCGCGGTGGTACTGCTGCACGGCGGGATGCTCGACCAGCGCATGTGGGACGAACAGTTCGCCTGGCTCACCCGCTCCGGCCTGCGCACGGTCCGCTACGACGCGCGCGGCCACGGCCTGTCCTCCACCGTCGACGGCGACTACGCCAACCACGAGGACCTGCGCACCCTCCTCGACCACCTCGGCATAGCGAGCGCCATCCTCGTCGGCCTCTCACACGGCGCCCGCATCGCCCTGGACATGGCGCTCGCCCACCCGGACCGCGTCTTCGCGCTGGCCCTGGCGTCGCCCGGGGTGAGCGGCCGGGCCTTCACCGACCCGTTCATCCTGGAACACATCAAGGAACAGGTCGCCGCCATCGAGGACGAGGAGGACCGCACGGAGGACTACATCGAGCACTTCCTGCGCATGTGGGTGGACGGACCGCACCGTGACCCCGCCGCCGTGGACCCGGGCCTGCGCGAGCGGATGCGGGCGTCGGCGGACGCCAACGTGGTGGTGCACGCGGGGGGTATGGGCGCCGGTATGCCGATCGAGGTCGGCGCGTACGAACGGCTGGCGGAGATCCGCGTACCGACCCTCGTCCTGGACGGCGACCTGGACAGCTCCGACATCTCCGCCAACGCACACGCCATCACCCTCGCCGTGCCCGGCGCCCAGCGGGTCCGCATTCCGGGCGCGGGCCACATGGTGAACCTGGAGAACACCGGCCACTTCGACCACGCCCTGCACGGGTTCCTCTCGGGCCTCCCGTACTGAGTCCCCACACTGCCCGCCCGGTCCAGCCCGGTCCCGCACCGCCGCACTACGGAGCCCCCGCACCCCGCCCCTGCCGTCCGGCGCCCGGGGCGGGGTGCAACGATGAGCGGGTCATGATTGCGGGGCGTGTTCTCAGGGGCTTGCGGGCCGGGGTGTTCGCGGCAGTATGCGTACTGCTCGCCGCCCTCGGGCACGCCCTCATGTCCGACGCGCCGGTGCCCTGGTGGGTCGTGCTCGGCGCGGTCACGGCGACGGCCTGCGGGGCGTGGGGCCTCGCCGGCCGCGAGCGCGGGCCGCTGTTCGTGACCTCGCTGACCCTCGCGACACAGGCCGCACTGCACACCGCCTTCTCCTTCGGCCAGGCGGTGGCGGCCGGCCTGTCCGCCGCCGGGACCGGAGGCGGGCAGCTGTCCCTGGCCCAGCGGTGGGCGGCCTCGCTGGTGTGCGGCCGGATCGGGGGCCCGATCCCGCAGCGCGACGCCGAACGGATGCTGTACGAGGCGGGAATCGGGCGGCGGTACAGCGAGGCCGTGGCCGACATGCGGGGGATGCGAGGCGCGCCCGGGGCGCATGCAGCGCACGCGGCGTACGGGGCACACGCAGCGCATGGGGCGCACCAGATGCCCGGGACGCATGACATGCACACCACGCCCGCCATGCACGACATGGCGGGCATGGGCGGCAGCATGACCGGCATGCTCGCGGCGCACGTGCTGGTCGCGCTGCTGAGCGCGTGGTGGCTGTGCGGCGGCGAACGGGCGGCGTTCCGCGTCGTACGGACCGTATCCGTGCGGCTGTTCGTGCCGTCGGCGCTCGTACTGCGCGCGGTCCTGCCCGTGCCGCCCCGGCCTGCCCGCCCGGTACGCCGCGAACCACGGCAGCCGCTGCGACGGCTGGTCCTCGTCCACGTCATCTGGCTCCGCGGCCCGCCCCGGGAGACGGCTGTCCGCTGACAGCACGGTCACACCCAGGACTTCGTACCGCTCACCGCGTGCCGCGCACACCGCGCGCCTCGTGGTCCCGGCCCCGTCCTGGTCCCTGTAATCGTCGCCGGTCCCGAACGCCGTCCGTTGCGTACGCGGCGGGGCCGGTTCTCCCGAAGGACTTCTGATGACGACTCCTGTCCGGAAGGCGGCGCCGCCGGCCGTGGCGCCCGCCGTCCCCGAACCATCATGTGTGCGAGGCCGCTTCCGCCTCCGCTCAGGGCCGCTCGCCGTCGCCGTGTGCGGCGGACCGCCGCAGCCGGTCGAGCAGCCCGTCCAGCGCCGGCGCGTCCGGGGCGTCGGCCGCCTCCCGCACGGCCGACGAGGTGAGGTGCCGCAAACGGGCGGCCCGCTCCGACCAGAGGCGGCAGTCCGCACACCCCGCCAGGTGGGCGTCGAGGCGCCCGTCCGTGACGCCCGGCGGCAGCTGTTCGCCGTCCAGGCGGGCGGAGAGGGCGGTTCGTACGCGCGAGCACTGCATGCCCCCATCCTCCCCGAAGTCCGCGGTGACGCCTCCGCGGCCGCCCGGCGGGGAGGTGATGCGGCGTGCGCGACGACGCCGCGGTGACGGCCTGGGCCCTGGCGGCCCGTACCGGGGACGAGGCGGCCGTGGAGCGGTTCGTCCGGGCGACACAGCTGGACGTACGCCGCTACGTCACCCACCTCAGCGGGGACACGCAGGCCGCGGACGACCTGGTGCAGGACACGTACCTGCGCGCCCTGCGCAGCCTGCCCCGCTTCGAGGGGCGCTCGTCGGCCCGTACCTGGCTGCTGACCATCGCCCGCCGGACGGTCGCCGACCGGCTGCGGTCGCTGGCCAGCAGGCCCCGGCTGGCCGGGACGGACGACTGGCAGGCGGCGGTGGAGCAGGCCCAGCCGCGTGGCCTGCCCGGATTCGACGAAGGCATCGCCCTCGCCGAACTGCTGTCGGCGCTGCCCGCGCCCCGCCGGGAGGCGTTCGTACTGACCCAGATGCTGGGCCTGCCGTACGCGGAAGCGGCGGCGATCGCCGACTGTCCGGTGGGGACGGTGCGGTCCCGGGTGGCGAGGGCCCGCGAAACGCTGGTGGCGCTGCTGGCGGAGCAGGAAGCGGGGGAGGAGGGACAGGCGAGGCAGATGGGGCGGGCGGGCGCCGTGGGCACACTCGCACCGTCGCGCGCCCGTGTGCCGACGGGCTCCGCCGCATGACACGGACACGGCCGCCGCGATCGGCTGTCTGAACAGACCGGCGCCCCGGGTGTGCACCCGGGGCGCCGGTCTTCCGCCGATGACGTCCGGCCGCGTCAGGGCCGCAGCTGTCCCGGGCGTACGGCCACGGCCTCGGCCTTGACCGGCCCGCTGTCGCGGAAGTGCAGCGTGAAGGTGAGCCGGTCGCCCGGTGCGAGCCGGGGCGGCGGGCTGACCATGACGTCCAGGCCGGTCGGCGCCATACGCACCGCACCGCGCGCCGGAACGGCGACCGCGCCGGCCATCTCCATACGGTGCGCCCCCTCCGCGACCTCGACGTCACGCCCGACCATCGCCTGGTGCCCGGCGGGCCCGGTGACGCCCGTCAGTTCGTCGGCGGTGGTGCCGATGTTACTGATGGTGAAGAAGGCGGCGGTGGCTTCCGGGTTGGAGGCGGTGAGGATACGCCCGTCGGTCACGCGCAGCCTGGCCGGAGTGCCCGCGTTGCCGGTGACGGTCCAGGCGGTGAGGCAGCCGATCGTCAGCGCGCCCGCGAGGAGCGGGACGGCCGCGGCACGTACGGAGGATCGTACGGCGCCACGTACGGGGGGCCGTACGGAGGCACGTACGCCTAGGGCGGCACGTACAGCGGCATGTTCGGAGGTGCGGTTCATGGGGTGTCCCGGGAGGTCGCGGAGGGGCCGCGGGAGACGTCGGCCGTGGCGAGGGTGGTGGGGGTGATGGGCGTGGGGGTGGCGGGGACCGTGGGGGTACGGCGCCCCCGATTCCGGCCGTCCCGCCCGCGGCCGCCCGGCTGCCAGGCCCGTAGCCGCAGGCTGTTGCCGACCACCAGCAGCGAACTCGCGGACATCGCGGCAGCCGCGATCATCGGGTCCAGCCGCCCGGCGGCGGCGAGCGGCACGGTGACCAGGTTGTAGCCGAAGGCCCAGACGAGGTTCGCGCGGATGGTGCCCAGCGTGCGCCGGGCCAGCCGTACGGCGTCGGGGACGGCCTGGAGGTCCTCGCGCAGCACGGTGACATCGGCGGCGCCGATCGCCGCGTCCGTACCACTGCCCATGGCGATGCCTAGATCGGCGCGCGCCAGGGCGGCCGCGTCGTTGACGCCGTCCCCGAGCACCGCGACCCGGCCGCCGTGTTCCTTCAACGTGCTGACCAGCGCGGCCTTCTCCTCCGGCAGGGCCCCGGCGTGGATCTCCGTGATCCCGAGGTGCCCGGCGACGGCCCGCGCGGTGGCCGCCCGGTCCCCCGTGGCCAGCACCGGCCGCAGCCCCAGGCGGCGCAGGTGGTCGACGGTCCGGTAGCAGTCGGGCCGCAGGGTGTCGCCGACGGCGATGACGGCCTGCGGGGTGCCGTCGACCGTCACCAGTACGGCGGTGTGCCCGGCGGACTCGGCCGTACGGACGGCGTCCGCGAGTACGGCGGGCAGGTCCGCAGGCTCGCCGGGCCGCCCCACGGTCACCGTCCGCCCGTCCACCTCGCCGGTCACGCCGTATCCGGCGGTGGCGGCGAAGTGGCGTACCTCGGGCGGCGGCCGGCGGGCGGCGAGGGCCTTGCCGCGCATGTCGCCGTACGCGGTGACGGCGCGCGCCAAGGGGTGTTCGGAGCCGTACTCCACGGCGGCGGCCAGACGCACGATGTCGTCGGCGGTGAGGACGGGGGCGGGATCGGGGATGGCATGGGGGTCGGGGGCGTCCGTACGGGCCGTCACGGCGACCACGCTCATCCGCCCGGTGGTCAGCGTGCCGGTCTTGTCCAGCACCAGGGTGTCGATGCGCCGCAGCCGTTCCAGGGCGCGCGGCCCGCTGACCAGGATGCCCAGCTGCGCGCCCCGGCCGGTCGCGGCCAGCAGGGCGGTGGGCGTGGCCAGTCCGAGCGCGCAGGGGCAGGCGACGACCAGGACGGCCACCGCGGCGGTCACCGCCGCCTGGGGGTCGGCGCCCGCGCCCAGCCAGAAGCCGAGGACGGTGACGGACACCGCCAGCACGGCCGGTACGAAGACTCCCGCCACCGCGTCGGCCAGGCGCTGCACCTGGGTCTTGCCGGTCTGCGCCTCCTCCACGAGCCGGGTGATCCGGGCCAGCCGGGTGTCCGCGCCGACCGCGGCGGCCCGTACCTCCAGGAGCCCGCCCGCGTTCACCGCGCCGCCGACGACCGCCGAGCCCGGCCCGACCTCGACCGGGCCGCTCTCGCCGGTGACGAGGGAGAGGTCCAGGGCGGAACTGCCGTCCACCACCGTGCCGTCGGTGGCCACCCGCTCCCCGGGGCGGACGAGGAACCGGTCGCCTACCTGAAGCCGGGCGACGGGGATGCGGCGTTCCACGGTGGCGATACCGCTGTCGGAACTGCTGGGGGCGGGAGTGGGGGTGGGAGTGGGGGTGGTGTCGGTATGGCTGCTGCCGGTAGGCCGGCTTCCCGTATCCCCGGCCGGTACCCGTACGGACACGTCCTGGCCGACCAGTTCGGCCAGCGCCCGCAGCGCGGACCCCGTGCCGCGGCGCGCCCGTGCCTCCAGCCGCCGCCCTGCGAGGACGAACAGCGGTACGCCGACGGCCGCTTCGAGATAGATGTGCGCGGTGCCGCCGCTCAGGAAGAGCGCGTAGGAGGACCAGGCGAACGCGGCGGCGACGCCGAGGGAGACCAGGGTGTCCATGGTCGCGGCGCCGTGCCGCAGACCGCGCGCCGCGCGGCGGTGGAAGGGCAGCGCGCCCCACACGGCGACCGGCGCGGCCAGCGCGAAGCAGAGCCACTGCCAGTTGGGGAACTGCCAGGCGGGGACCATCGACAGGACGAGCACGGGGACGGACAGCAGCGCGGTGACGAGGAGACGATCGCGTTCGGTGCCCGGCGTCTCCCTTTCGGTGGAGGGAGTCTTGGTGGAGGAGGCCTTGGTGGAGAGGGCCTTGGTGGATGAGGTCTCGGTGGAGGGGGACTCGGTGGAGAGGGACGTGTCGGCGGGCTCCCGCACCGGCTCCGGACGTCCGTTTTCCGTCTCCGGGAGCGCTGCCGTGAACCCGGCGGCCTCCACGGTCGCCACGAGTTCGCTCACCGGCAGCACGTACGGGTGGTGGACGCGGGCCTTGCCCGTGGCGAGGTTCACCGTGGCGGTGACGCCGTCCAACCTGCCGAGCTTCTTCTCGACCCGGTTCACACACGCGGCGCAGGTCATGCCGCCCACCGTCAGCACGGTGACGCGCTCGTCCGGGGCGGTGACACCTTCGTCCGGGGCAGTGACACGCTCGCTCATCCCATGCCGCCCATCCCGCTCATGCCGCCCATCCCGCCGCCGTCGGACGGCTGTTGCGGTGCCCCCGGGGTCTGACCGCCCGGCCGGATGCCCGGCGCCACCGGTCCGGCGGCCGCCCCGGCCGCGTAGGCGCACACGAACAGGACGACGAGCAGCGCCACGAACCCGAACACCGGTTTCGCGGGCAGCACGGATGACAATCGCCGGACGACATACATGACCGCTCCGATACGCAGACGGGAGCCCGATACACAGACGGGAGAAGGGCGGGAACAGGAAGGGGGAGGCAGCGGAAGAACAGGGACACAGCGGCCGGCGGCGAGCGCAGCGCAAGGCGGCAGCGGCGCGAACGCGCTGCTCGGCACGGCCATCGTGGCACGGCGAACGGCCCCCGCCCCCGCCCGGACCGCCTCCCGTCGCACGTGAGGTTTGTCCTCCCCGCGCGCCGGAACCAGCCCGTCCGCCGCTCCGACTACCTGGTGATCCGCCGCGGTTCCCGGCGCCGCCGCACCGTACGCCGCGTCGCGGTGCCACACGCCCCGGCCCGCGATTCCCGTACCGCGGGCGGGAACTCGACGTCCGCTCCGCCCGACCTCTGAGTGAAGCGCGCGCACGCCCGGTTCCGGACGCGTACGCGCAGACCCACCGAGCGCAGAGGAGCACGGTCCATGTGCGGCATCACGGGCGGTATCCCGTACGGCGCGACCCCCGCGTCCAAACCTCCGTCATCGGGCGGACGACCACCGCGCCCGCCCGCCGCGGCCCCGCTCCACCGCCCCGGACCCGCCTTCTGAACAGCCCCGAGGAGCCCCGCCCGATGCGCCTTCCCGAACCGCTCCCCCATCACGGAGCGGACCACGAACGTGCCCCTTTCCCTCTCTACGGCGAGGACTACAAGCGCGACCCCTACCCCCTCTACGCCGAGCTGCGCGAACGCGGCCCCGTCCACCGGGTCCGGTTCCCCAGCGGCGTGTCGGCCTGGCTGATCACGGGGTACGAGGCCGCCCACCGGGCCCTGAACGACCCCCGGCTCGGCAAACACCACTCCCGCGGCAACGCCGCCTGGCGGGCCCGCGCCTCGGTCATGCCCGAGCCGCAGCACTCACAGCTTCAGGTGCACCTGCTGCACCAGGACCCGCCGCGGCACACCGCCATGCGCCGGCTGATCACCGACGCCTTCGCCCCCAGGCGCGTCACGGAACTCCGCCCGCGCTTCGTACGCCTGGCGGACGCGCTGCTGGACGAGCTGCCGCCGGCGAGCCCGGAGCGCGGCGGCACCGCCGACCTGGTCGCGTCGTTCGCCGCCCGCTTCCCCTTCCTCGTACTCGCCGAGGTCATCGGCCTGCCGGACGAGTTCACCGGGCGCTTCGACCGGGACTGGGGCAAGGTCGTCCAGCCCGTCGGTCCGGACGACCCGGGACGTCCGGCGTACGAGGCGCGGCTGCGCGGCCTCCAGGGCTATATCGCCGAACTGGTGCGCCACAAACGGCGGGAACGCGGCGGCGATCTGCTGTCCCGCCTGGTCACCGCCCGCGACGAAGGGGCCCTGGACGGCGCCGAACTGGACTCCATGATCTTCCAGCTCCTCGTCGCCGGACAGGAACCCGTGACCAACCAGATCACGACGGCCCTGACCGCCCTGTTCCGGCACCCCGCCCACCTCGCGACGCTCCGCGACGACCCCGCGCTGCTGCCGCGCGCGGTCGACGAACTGCTCCGCTACGACAGCGCCTTCGAGCTGACGACCTGGCGGTTCCTCGCGGCGGACGCGGAGGTGTCGGGGACGCGCATCCCGGCCGGTGACTCCGTGATCGTCTCGCTGTGCGCGGCCAACCGCGACCCGGCCCGCTTCCCCGCGCCCGACACCCTGGACCTCGGCCGCTCCCCCAACCCCCACCTCGCCTTCGGCCACGGCATCCACTTCTGCCCCGGCGCCACGCTGGCCCGTACCGAACTCCACATCGCCCTGGAGACACTGCTCCGCCGTCTGCCGGGGCTTCGCTTGGCCGTGCCGGAGGGCCGGTTGAGGTGGATTCCGGCGGTGCTGGCGCGCGGAGTCGACGAACTGCCCGTCGCCTACGATGCGGTCGGCGGGGGCGGCGAAGACGGCGGGCACGGAAAGCACAGCGGGAGCGGCAAGTACGGCAAGGAAGGCGAGCTGGAGGCGGGCCGGACCGGGGCTGCGTCCGGCTGCCCGTTCGGCGGCGCCGGAAAGGCCACCGCCCGATGAGACCCCCGACCGGCTCGGCGTTGGCGGTACCCACGAGCGGCACGGAGGCCGAAGCGACGACCGGCGTCGCCGACGACATCCTCGCCGTCCTCCTCCCCCACCGCCGCACCCTGGAGACAAGCCCGACCCCCGCGTCCACGCCAGCGGACTTCCCCCACCAGCTGCGGCAGTTGGAACGCCTCGTGGCCGCGCGCCGGCCGATCCGGCTGACTCTCCCCGGCTTCCCCTGCAAATCCCCCAACCCCGCCAAGGTCATCGGCCGCCTCCCCGACGAGGGCGAACGCCTCGCCCTGCGCTTCCTCGACGGCCTCTGCGCCCGGATCGCCGAGCGGTACGCGCCGGGAGCGCAGCTCGTCATCTGCTCCGACGGACACGTCTTCAGCGACCTGATCGGCGTTCCGGACCCGCACGTCGACGCGTACAACGACGCGCTGCGCGCCATGATCCGTACGGCCGCGCTGCCCCACCTCGGCACCTTCGACCTGCGGGACGTCTACGGGGAGCTGCCCTGCGACGCCAAACGCGAGCGGGTGATCCACCGGTACGCCCCGTCCCTGGACGCCCTGCGCGCCGAAACCCGGGACACCGCGGCCGGGGACGGCGAGGCGCTGCGCCTCTACCGCGGCATCACCCGTTTCCTGTTCGAGGACACCACCGGCTTCGACGGCACCCGCTCCGCCCTGCAACGCGTCTGCCGCGACCGCGCCTACGGAGTGATCCGGCGCAGCCGGGCCTGGGGCGCGCTGATCGCCGAGCACCATCCCGACGCCGTACGGCTGTCCATACACCCGCAGCCGCGCGGCGCGGCGAAGTTCGGCATCCGGCTGCTCGACGCGCCCGACGTGTGGATGACGCCGTGGCACGCGTGCGTCCTGCGGGAGGCGGACGGCCGCGTGCGGCTGATGCGCGCGGCGGACGCCGCGGAACGCGGGCGGCTCGTCCGGAGGGACGGCCGCCCCAGCCATTACGTGCGGAGGGATGGGGGGCGATAGCGGGGGCGGGTGGCGGGGCCGGTATGGCGTTGGGGACGGGTGGCGGGGCCGGTGCTGACGGCTCAGGCTCCGGATGCGGCGGTCCCGCGCTGATCCACGGCGATCAGCGGGTCCCCCGTCAGCGGGTGGTCGACCACCGCCGCCCGTACCCCGAACACCTCGGCCAGCAGTTCCGGCGTCAGCACGTCGCGCGGCGTGCCGGACGCCACCAGCGCCCCCTCGTGGAGCACGTGGAGGCGGTCGCAGACCGAGGCCGCCGCGTTCAGGTCGTGCAGCGAGACGAGCGTCGTGCAGGCGCGGCCGCGCAGCAGGGTCAGCAGCTCGACCTGGTGCCGTACGTCGAGGTGGTTCGTCGGCTCGTCCAGTACGAGGACGTCCGGGGCCTGGGCGAAGGCGCGGGCGAGCAGGGCCCGCTGCCGTTCCCCGCCGGAGAGCGCCGAGAACCGCCGCCCGCCGTACCCCGCCAGCCCCACGTCCGACAGGGCGCGGGCCACCGTCTCCCGGTCGCCGCGGTCGTCGCCCGCGAACGCGCGCTTGTACGGGGTGCGGCCCATCGCCACCACCTCGTGGACGGTGAGTTCGAAGTCGCCGCCGCGCTCCTGGGGCAGGGCGGCGACATGCCGCGCCGCGCGCGCGGGCGGCATCGCCCGGATGTCCTCCCCGGCCAGCAGCACGCGGCCCGCCTCGGGGCGCAGGTGCCGGTAGACCGTACGCAGCACCGTGGACTTGCCGCTGCCGTTCGGACCGACCACACCCGCGATCTCGCCCGGCGCGGCCATCAGCCGGACCCCGGCCACCACGCACCGGCCAGCGTAGGAGACCCGCAGGTCCTCGATGTCTATCCGTAGGCCGGAGTCTGCGGGGGCGGGGGCGGGGGCGGGGGCGTGGGCAGCGACATCGGTGCCGGAGCCGGGGCCGGATTCCGTACGTGCTCCCCATCGCGTCATCATGCTCATGTCCCCGCTCGTGTTCGTACTCCCTCTCATGCTCCCGCCCCCGCTCCCGTTCCCAACCGCCGGTCGAGCACGTACAGCAGCACCGGCGCACCGATCAGCGCCGTCACCACGCCCACCGGCAGCTCCTGGCCGTCCATGGCCGTACGGCACACCATGTCCACCACGACCAGCAGCAGCGCCCCGGTCAACGCGGCCAGCGGCAGCAGCCTGCGGTGGTCGCCGCCGACGATCAGGCGGCACAGGTGCGGCACCATCAGCCCCACAAAGGCGACCGCACCGGACACCGACACCAGCACGCCGGTGAGCAGGCTGGTCACCACGAACAGCAGCCGGCGCAGCCGGACGACGTCCACGCCCACGCTCGCCGCCGTCTCGTCCCCCATGGTCAGCGCGTTCAGCGCGCGGGCACGTGCCTGGAGGAACAACAGCCCGGCCGGTACGGCGAGGGCCGGCAGCACGAGCGTGCCCCAGGTGGCGCCGCCGAGGCTGCCCATCAGCCAGAACAGCACACCGCGCGTCTGCTGCTCGTCCCCGGCCTGCAGTACGAGATAGCTGGTGAACCCGGCCAGGAACTGACCGATGCCGACCCCGGCGAGCACCAGCCGCAGCGGCGCGAAGCCACCGCCCCTACGGGCCAGCGTCCACACCAGCGCGAACGAGGCGAACGCCCCGGCGAAGGCGGCCAGCGACAGCCCCAGGCCCCCGCCCAGGCCGAACGCGCCGTCCGGACCGAACACCCCGCCCGTCCCCGCCACGGCGCCCGCGCCCAGCACGATCGCGGCCACCGCGCCGAGCGACGCGCCGTTGGAGATGCCCAGCAGGTACGGGTCGGCCAGCGGATTGCGCACCAGGGCCTGAGTGGCCGTACCGACGAGCCCGAGGCCCGCGCCGACCAGCGCGGCGAGCAGGGCCCTGGGGACCCGTAGCTGCCAGATGATCAGGTCGTCCGTCCCCGGCCGGGGCGGCTGCCCGCCCAGCCTCCGGAACACCACGGACCACACCTCGGCCGGAGCGATGTCGGTGGCACCGAGCGCGACGGCCGCGGTCAGCGCGACGAGGAGCGCGAGCAGCAGCCCGAGTGCGAGCCAAGCGGTACGGGCCCGGCCCGGCTCTTCCCTCCCCCTGTCCCCGGCGACTTCGGCTCCTTCAGCCTGTCCGACGGCAGAGGGCGCCATCAACGACCCGCCCCGGCTCCGGTCCCGGCCCCATTTTCCGTCTTGGCTCCGGCCCCGGTTCCGGTTCCGGCCCCCGCCTTGGCCAGGCGGTCCGGGTACAGCGTCTCCGCGATCCGCCGCACCGTATCCGCGTTGCCCACCCCGGCGATGGTCGTCTGCTCCGAGCCGATCCGCAGGAATTTCCCTTCCTTCACCGCCCGCAGTCCAGCCGTACCCGGAAAACCTCGGAGAAACTTCTCGGCCGCGTCGAACGCCTTCTCGTTCGCCGCGGCACTTCCCCGGTTCCGTACGGCGAGCTGAATCCAGTCCGGGTCCTTGCCGACCACGTCCTCCCACGACACCCGCCGGAAATCACCGTCGCAGTCCGCGAAGACGTTCCGTGCGCCGGCCTCGGTCAGTACCGCGTTCGCCACCTGCCGGTTGCAGACGGCGACGGGCTGTTTCGTCCCCGCGTCGAAATCGAAGAGGAAATACGTCGGCCGCTTCTCCGCGGGCACGTCCGCGACGGCCTTGCGCACCGCGGAAACCTTCTTCTCCATCTCCGCCACCAGCTGCAACGCACGCTGTGAGGTGCCCGTGACCTGCCCGAGCCGCCGGATGTCGCCCTCCACCGCGGACAGGTCCCGCTGCGGGACCTTCTTCCGCGGCGCGCACGCCGTCGACGCCAGGAACACGTGCTTGATGCCCGCAGCCGCGAATTCCGACTCGGTCGGTCCGGTCGCGGCCCCGCCCATGTTGCCCATGGAAGCGAACGTGTCGATATAGAGATCGGCGCCGGAGCCGAGCAGCTTCTCCTTCGGAATCACCGTCTTCCCCAGCACCGGAACGCGCTGTGCCCCGGCGTCCAGCGCGGACGGCAACGTGCCCTTCCCCGGCGGAAATCCGGTGCCGACGACCCGGTCGCCCGCTCCCAGCCGGAGCAGCATTTCCAGGCTCGACGCGTTGCTCGTGACGATTTTCCGCGGTGCCTCGGAGAACGTCGTCCGCCGCCCGTCACAATCGGTGACCGTGACGGGAAATCCGCCGGCCGCACCACCCTGCCCGTCCGCGCCACCCTGTCCCGCCGCTGCGCCCGCACCCGTACGCCCGTCGGCGCTGCCACATCCTGCGACCAGCGCGGCCACCACCAGCACAGCCACCGCCCCCGGCACCGACCGGCCGCGCGACACCGGCTGATTCCCGGCAATCGCCCGGCTCCCCGGCACCGATCGTTTCTTTGATACCGGCCGTTTCCTCGGTACCGACTGTCTCCTCGGTACCGACCGGTTCTCGTTCCCCGTCTGCACCAACTCCCCGCGAGGACGCATACGTCCGCTCTCCTGCCTCTCGACTGCCCGGCGGCCCGCCCGTGCGGGCCCGGGACCAGGTAGTCGAGCGGACAGCGCCCCGGGTTCCCGCCGCATTGATCCGATGACCATGCCGCTACCGGGCGTTAGAGTGTCCGGGCCGTGGTGTACGGGAAGACCGGTGACGACCTTCGGGTCCAGGCCGGAGCGGCCCTCGCCACTGTGATCGGGAAGTTCCCCCCTTTCCGTACCCGCCCGGCGGCCGTACGGAGCCACTGGCCGCACCCGCGGCCGGGAAGGCCGGGGCGGGCGCGTACACCCGTCAGCCAGGAGACCGGCCACGGCATCTCACGAACTGATCCACGAGGTGCTGGAGCGTGACCACCGGATGCCCCTGTCCGCCGATTCCCCTTCGCCGTCCCCGTCCCCTTCACCGTCCCCTGCCTCCCCCACGGTCTCTTCCCCTTCCGCCGCCCCTCCCCCTCCGTCCGGGTTCCGCTGGCGGCGCCAGGACACCGTGCGGACCGCGGGGCTGATGGCGGTCATAGCCGCCCTGCACGTCGTCGCCTTCGGCGTGCTCTTCCTCCTGGTGGTGCCGCGGCACTACACGGTGGGCTCACAGGTCTTCGGCGTCGGCCTCGGCATCACCGCGTACACCCTCGGCATGCGGCACGCCTTCGACGCCGACCACATCGCCGCCATCGACAACACCACCCGCAAACTGATGGCCGACGGCAAACGCCCGGTCTCGGTGGGCTTCTGGTTCGCGCTCGGCCACTCCAGCGTGGTCGTCGCCATGGCGGCGCTGGTCGCCGGCGGCGCGCAGCTGGCGGGCACCCTGCTCGACGACGGTTCGAGCACCCACCAGGTGCTCGGCACCGTGGGCACCACGGTCTCCGGCACCTTCCTCTACCTCATCGCCGCGCTCAACCTCGTCGCGCTGGCGGGCATCTGGCGGGTGTTCCGCGCGATGCGGCAGGGGCGGTACGACGAGACGGAGCTGGAACAGCACCTCGACTCCCGCGGCTTCATGAACCGCGTCCTGGGCCGCTTCACCCGCTCCATCACCCGGCCCGGCCAGATGTACCCGCTCGGCCTGCTCTTCGGCCTCGGCTTCGACACCGCGACCGAGGTGACGCTGATGGTGATGGCGGGCAGCGGCGCGGCGGCCGGTCTGCCCTGGTACGCGATCCTGGTCCTGCCGCTGCTGTTCGCGGCGGGGATGAGCCTGTTCGACACGCTGGACGGTACGTTCATGAACTTCGCGTACCAGTGGGCGTTCTCGAACCCGGTCCGCAAGGTCTACTACAACCTCACGATCACCGGTCTGTCGATCGCCGTCGCCTTCTTCATCGGGACCATCGAACTGGTCACCGTCCTGCACGAGAAGCTGGGCCTGGAGGACGGCCTCACGGGCTGGATCTCGTCGATCGACCTGGACAACGTGGGGTTCATCATCGTCGGCCTGTTCGTGGTGGTGTGGGCGGCGGCCCTGGCGTACTGGCGGCTGGCCGGGGTGGAGAAGCGCTGGTCGGCGCGGACGGGGGAGGCCGGGAGCGCTGCCCAGGCGGCGCGGGAGGGGGCCCGGAAGGGCGCCTGACCGGCGTACGGCCGGTCGATGGTCTGGGCGGATCGGTCGGCCGGCCGTTTCGTACGGCCGGCCGTTCGGCCGCCCCCACCCGGACCTTCGCCCTCCTCTGCCCCCTCCGCCCCTCAGGTCGACGAGCCGGCCGCCGCGCCCGTCTTCAGGTCCCGGCCCCACCGCGCCAGCTCGGCTTCGAGGTCGAGCGGGCGCAGCCGGTCCGGTTCGTCCGCGCCCGGCCAGTCCGCTCGCGGTACGCGCCACATGACCTCGAACTCGTTGCCGTCCGGGTCCTTGGCGTACAGCGACTTGGACACCAGGTGGTCCGTGGCGCCGACCAGCGCGCCCCGGCCCGCCAGCTCCGCCGCCATGTCCGCCAGTTCCCCGAGGGTGCCGACCTCCCAGGCCAGGTGGTAGAGGCCCACCCGGCCGTGCTCGGGGCCGGGCGCCGCCGCGCCGACCGCGAACAGCCCGAGGTCGTGGTCGTTGTCCGTCCCCTCGGCCCTGAGGAACGCGGCCCGCCCCGGCACTTCGGTTTCCACCCGGAATCCCAGCGCCTCGGTGTAGAAGGACACGGCACGCGCCACGTCCCGTACGTAAAGCACCGCGTGATTCAGCCGCCGTACGGCCACGTCAATCCCTCACCTTTCCGCGACCCACTCGCATCTCGACCACTTCTCACCCTTCCACTCCCCCATTCCGATTCCCCCGTCGCGCCCGACTCGCGTTCCGCTCGGCCAACGGCCATATCCCGCCCAACCGGCGTTCCGCTTGACTCGCCTTACCTGCCCTTCCCGCTCCGCCTCACTTGCGCAGCAGCAGGATCACGAACGCCACGACCACGCCGAGCACCAGTGCCGCCGCCCCGTACGCGAGCCGGTGCCCGCGCAGGACCGGGAGCATCCGGTCGACCGCGTACCGGCCGGGGCCGGTCAGCGCGAGGGCCGCCGCGCCCGCCGTGAGCAGCAGCTCGTACTCCACGCCCTCGGGCGCGAAGAATCCGCCGCCCCACTTCACCGCCAGCGCGTTGACCATCGTCCCGACGACCGCCGCGCCCGCCAGGGGCGTCAGCAGGCCGAGCACCAGTCCGAGGCCGCCCAGCGTCTCGCTGAGGCCGGCCACCACGGCCATGGCCTTGCCGGACGGATAGCCGCTGGCGGTGAAGAACTGTCCGGTCCCGTCCAGCCCGGGCCCGCTGAACCAGCCGAACAGCTTCTGCGTGCCATGTGCGGCCATGATCAACCCGACCGCGAGGCGCAACAGCAGCAGACCGATGTCGTACGCGTGCGGACTCGCGGCATGGCGGTTGTCGGCGCCGCTGCCGTAGTCACGGAGGGGGCTGAGGGGGGAGGACATACGCACTCATTTCTGTCTGGGCCGGCGGGCCCTGCTGGAGGGCCGGACCGCCGCTACGGAAAGTACTTGAAACTTCAAGTCACACTCCGACGATACACATCACTTGAAAGTCGAACAACAGCACCACGCCTCAACCATCACTCTTCGGACACCCACACACACGACGCGTAACGCAACCACCCGCGCTCGCACCTGTCCTTCCCCCACCCACCGCCCCACAGCCGCACGGGAGCGCACCCCTCACCCCAAACCCTGCCCTTGCCCCTCCGGCCCCCTCCACGTCTCCTTGTCCCCACCGCGCCACTCCACGAGCCCCGGAGCATCGAGATCGATGTCCTCGGCGTCCGGCGCCAGCCCCGCGTGCCGCAGGAACTCGGCGACGTCACCGCGCCCGTGCGCCAGCCCGACGATCTGCCCGTGGACGGTGACCCGGCGCCCACCGGCCGGCGAGGGCGGGTGGACGATCACCGGCGGATGCTCAGCCATGCCTTCAGCGTGCACCGGGACCGACCACCACGCACGTCGGCCACCACGACCGGAAAAACGGACGAGGCACAAGCCGCCGTACGACAGCAAGCGCAGGTCACACCCCCAAGCAGCCGGCAACACCGACACAACACGACCGCCCCCGGCGCAGCCACCAACAGCCCCGACACAGGACCCACCATCACCCCAACACATTGACCAAAACCCAGCGCCCCAGCCCACCAACCCCCAAGAACAGCAAAAAGCCCCGTACCGACTTCAATCTCGATACGGGGCTCGGGTGCTGCGAGGCACGGTGGGCACAACAGGATTTGAACCTGTGACATCTGCTTTGTAAGAGCAGCGCTCTACCGCTGAGCTATGCGCCCTGGCTGAGCCGACAGACTACCTTGCCTCCGGGGCTGCTCCCCAATCCAGGGTGGCGCACCTGTCGCAGCCGCCCGCCGTCGCCGACTCCCGATCGCGCAGGTTGGTGGCGTCGATCGCGAACCAACCGGCCGCTGTGTTCGTTCCCACTGGGTGGGAGAATGGCAGCCGGGCCTGGGGCGATGCGATCGGGAGAGGGATGTGACGGCGACACACACGCAGCCGCACGAGCAGCGAGCACGCCGTGCAGTACGCCGTCGCCCCCGCGGGGGCGCGTTCCGGGACACTGTGACTCTGCTCCTGCTGCCGCTGCCGCTGCTGGCAGCCGCGGCGCCCGCCGCGTTCGCGGGCGGCGGCACGCGGCGCTGGTTCGGGCGCGGGGAGAGCCAGCGTGCGGACGCGCAGGCCGCGAAGGACGCCGCGGCAGCCGCCTTCTACGAGCTGGACACGGCACAGCGCGACCTCCGGATCTCCATAGAGACGATCACGGCCGTCGACAGATCCCCCGCGGCTCGCCGCGCCGCGGACGACTACGAGAGCTTCGGACGGCGGATCGACGAGGTCAGCCAGGGCTATATCAGCGCGGTGGACGCCCACGACCTCGACCGGGACGATCTCGACGCCGGCGCGGCCTCGCGGGCGCGCGCCGACCTGACGCGGGCCAAGGAGGAGCTGGAGCGGGTCAAGGCGGATCTCGACCGCTTCGCGCAGGGCCTCGGCCCGCTGCTTCAGACCGCGGAGACGCAGTTGGCGCGGCTCGCCCCGGCGGTGGAGCGCGCCCGGCAGGCTTTGCTGGCGGCCAGCAACGCGCTGGACGCCGTTCGCGCTCAGGACTTCAAGGCGGACGACCTGGCGGCCCGGCTGGCCGCCCTGTCGCCCGAGCTGACCAAGCTGAACCAGGGCGCCGGTCAGCACGGCGTGCAGGAGACCATCCGGCGCGCCGACGACGTGCTGCGCGAGGCCGAGGCCGTACGGACCGAGGCGGCGCGGCTGCCGGAAAAGGCCGCGGAGATCGACAAGCGGCTGGTGTCGCTGCGGACCCGTGCGCAGGCCATCACGACGCGGGCGGGCAAGGTCGATCCCGTACTGAGCGAACTGCGCCGTCGGTACAGCGCGGCCTGTTGGCAGGACCTCCAGCACGTACCGGAGCAGGCCGCGGACGCCGTCGCACAGGCCGAGATCAAGGTGCGGGAGGCCCAGCGGGCTCGCGACGAGCAGCGGTGGGCCGATGCCACGAGTCTGCTGGCGACCGTACGGGCCCTGCTGAACACGACCGACGAAGCGGTTTCGGCGGCCGGTGACCGCCTGCGACGCCTGGACGAGGTGTCCTTCGACCGCGAGAAGGAGGTCGAACGGACGCGCTTCGCCGTGCGCGACGCGCAACGGCTGGCGATGGCGGGACGCAGCACGCCCGACCCGCGCCACGCCCGGCCGCTGGACGACGC
This sequence comes from Streptomyces sp. NPDC059788, assembly GCF_042732265.1. Lineage (NCBI taxonomy): Bacteria > Bacillati > Actinomycetota > Actinomycetes > Kitasatosporales > Streptomycetaceae > Streptomyces > Streptomyces sp. NPDC059788. The sequence continues at coordinate 145,284 of NZ_JBHWHY010000020.1, forward strand.
GGTGGCGCGGCTGGAGCGCGCGATCACCGGCCTGGAGGGACGGCACCCGGACTGGTGGCACTTCCTCACCGAGACAGAGGCCGTACGCCGGACCGCCTCCCGGGTCGTACAGGAAATCCGCGACGAACGCGGCGGAGGAACCACGGGCTGAGGCCTCTCGGTACGCGCAGGTCGGGACGCGCAGGGCGAGGGCGGACGCGGTACGGCGCTCCCGTATGGGCGGCCCGGGGCGGAGACGGCGCTTCGATGGGCGGCCCGAGGGGGCGGAGACGGCGCGTCGATGGGCGGCCCGGGCGGCGGAGGCGGCGCGTCGATGGGCGGCCCGGGCGGCGGAGGCGGCGATTCGCTTGCGGGCTGCCGAGGCCACGGACAGCCCACCCCCTCCCAGCGCGCCTCCCGGCCTCTCCCCGCGCCTCCCCGCCACCTCACTGACCAGCCACTATGGCGTGACGCCACCTACAGGCGGATGCTGGAGGCAGACACGGCCCAGGCGGTTCATCTGCGCGAAGGAGGCCGGACATGGACGCTGGCCAGACTCTGCACGGGCCCTCCCGGACGATGCGCGGCAGGGTGCGTCACACACAGCTCGACGAGCACCTGCCCGTCGATCACCGGCTCAGCACGGTTTACCGTTTCGGCGCCGGCCTCATGGGGCTGGTGCTCGTCGCTTTCGGCATCCTCGGCCTGATCGACAAGATCGGCTTCTTCGACACGGGCGGTGACACGGTCGCCGGCCTCAACACCAACGGCGCGCTGAGCGTGCTGTCCATCGTCGTGGGCCTGGTCCTCTTCGGCGGCATGGTGATCGGCGGAAACTTCGCCTCGACCCTCAACATCGTGCTCGGCCTGGCGTTCCTGCTGAGTGGATTCATCAACCTCGCCATCCTGGAAACCGGCTTCAACTACCTGGCCTTCCGAATCCAGAACGTGCTGTTCAGCTTCCTCGTCGGCCTGATGCTGCTGGTCTTCGGCATGTACGGACGTGTCTCCGGCGGTCTGCCGCACGACAATCCGTACTGGCGCGCCCGCCATCCCGAAGTGGCGCAACGACCGGCCCGCCGCCCCCTGCCACCCCGGACGGGCGCTCACGCGGCACCGCGACAAGCAACGGCACCGACGCACCGACGCCACCGCTCCTCGAAGCACCGCAGACCCGCTCTGTGACGACCCCGGAATCACCAGGCGACAACCCCAAGATCAGAAACCAGCCCCCACACCCACACATCCCCGCATCCGCCTTCCCTTGCTCCCCCACCCCGCTCCCGCCATCGTCCTCCCCTCACCCCGCCCCAATTGATAACCCCCATCCCCACATGCCAGCCTCTGACCAGCGACAGTCGAGCGACAGTCGAGCGACAGTCGGAGGAGAGGCGACGGCCCGTGAAGATCAGCCGTGTCGAAACGTTTCTGGCCCCGCCACGCTGGATGTTCGTCCGCGTGGAAACCGACGCGGGCCTCATCGGCTGGGGCGAACCGGTGGTCGAAGGCCGCGCCGAGCCGGTACGCGCCGCCGTCGAGGTCCTGTCCGAGTACCTCATCGGCCGAGACCCTTCACGCATCGAGGACCACTGGCAGGTGATGACCAAGGGCGGCTTCTACCGCGGCGGCCCGATCCTCTCCTCCGCCGTCGCCGGACTGGACCAGGCCCTGTGGGACATCAAAGGCAAACAGCACGGCGTACCCGTCTACCAGCTGCTCGGCGGCCCCGTACGAGAACGCGTCCGTGCGTACGCCTGGATCGGCGGCGACGAACCGGACGAAATCCGGGACGCGCTGACCGCTCAGATCGAGGCCGGTTTCACCGCCGTCAAGATGAACGGCTGCGGACCGATGACACCGATCGCCACCCGCGCGGAGGTACGCGACTGCCTGCGCCGCGCCGAGACCGCCCGTGAAGTACTCGGTGACGAACGCGACTTCGGCCTGGACTTCCACGGCCGCGTCTCCCCCGCCAACGCCCGACGCCTCCTTCCCCTCCTGGCCGAGCACGCGCCGATGTTCGTCGAGGAACCCGTCCTCTGCGACTACCTGCACGCCCTTCCCGACCTGGTCAACGCCTCCAACATCCCCCTCGCTCTCGGTGAACGCCTCTTCACCCGCCAGGAGTTCCTGTCTCCCCTCCAGGCAGGCGTCGCCATCCTTCAACCGGACATCTCCCACGCGGGCGGCATCTCCGAACTGCGCCGGATCGCCGCTCTCGCCGAGACATACGGAGCCCAGCTCGCCCCGCACTGCCCGCTCGGCCCGGTGGCACTCGCCGCCAGCCTCCAAGTCGCCTTCACCACCCCCAACTTCCTCATCCAGGAACAGTCCATCGGCATCCACTACAACCAGGGTGCCGAACTGCTCGACTACGTGGCCGACCCGGAGCCCTTCCGCTTCCACGCCGGCTCCCTCCTGCGCACCGACCGCCCAGGGCTGGGCGTAACGGTCGACGAGCCGGCCGTACGAGCCGCCGACAAGCGAGGGCACTCCTGGCGCAACCCGATCTGGCGACACACGGACGGCTCGTTCGCCGAGTGGTGAACGGCGAACAGGCCGGGACGTGAACACGCGCAGACACGCTCAGAGAGGCATGGACCAACCGCATGGATTTCACCGACGCGCTACGAGCCGCCCGTCTGGTCGCCATCATCCGTGGCACGGATGCCGACGCGTCGTTCCGTACGGTCATGACGTTGGCCGAGGCAGGCGTCCGCCTGATCGAGGTCTCCCTCACCGGACGGGACGCACTCCACGTCATCCACCGGGCACGTGCCGAGCTGGGCGATGACGCCTGGCTCGGTGCCGGAACGGTGCTGACCTCCGATGACGCCGGACGCGCCGCCGAAGCCGGCGCCAACCTGACCGTCACGCCCGGCCTGGGCGCGGGCCTGGACACCTCCATCCGTCTCGGCCTGCCCGTCCTCGCCGGAGTGCTCACCCCCTCCGAAGTAATCGCCGCCGATGCCGCGGAAGCGACAGCGCTGAAGCTCTTCCCGGCCTCGGTCGGCGGCCCCGACTATCTCAAGGCCCTCCGCGCGCCCTTCCCCGACGCGCCGTTCGTGCCGGTCGGCGGGGTGGACGCGGCAGCCGCGCGCGCCTACCTGGCCGCCGGTGCGGTGGCTGTCGGAGTCGGCTCACCTCTGGTCGGGGACGCCGCGGACGGTGGCGACCTGGCCGCCCTCCGTACTCGCGCAGCCGACTTCCTCTCGGTGTGCGCGGGATGAACACGGACGCGGAACGATCGGCGCCGGGGCGGTCCGCCGTCTCTCGGCCCAGCCCCTCCCCAGCTCCGGGCGGAGCACCGAGCCCGGTCAGCCGTACGGGCTCGGATAGCAGCGATACCGTGCTCACCTTCGGCGAGAGCATGGTCGCGCTGCGCGGCAGCGGCCCGCTCAAGCTGGGTGGCACGATGAACGTCTCCGTCGCGGGCGCCGAAAGCAACGTCGCCATCGGCCTCGCCCGGCTCGGTCACTCCGTCCGCTGGGTGGGGGCGGTGGGCGACGACGAGGCCGGCCGGCTCGTACTCCGTACCCTGCGGGCGGAAGCCGTGGACGTGTCCGAGGCGTGGTCCGATCCCGGCGCACCGACCGGACTGATTCTCTTCGAGCCGCGGCTGCCGGACGTGACCCGGGTGCACTACTACCGCGCGGGCTCGGCCGGCTCCCGCCTGACTCCGGATGCCCTCGACCGGGCCTTCGCCACCGCCGCACCCCGAATCCTTCACCTGACCGGCATCACCCCGGCGCTGAGCCCCACCGCCCGCGCGGCCTCGACGCACGCGCTGCGGCTGGCTCGCGACCACGGCACCCTCGTGTGCCTCGACGTCAACCATCGCTCCCGGTTGTGGACGTCCGACCAGGCGTCGGCGGTCCTGCGGGACTGGGTGCCGTACGTGAACGTCCTGATCGCCTCGGCCGACGAGCTCCCGCTCTGCCTCCCACCGGGCTCCCCGACCGACACCGCTGACCAGGCCCGGGAGCTGCTGGCCGCGGGCATCCAAGAAGTCACGGTCAAACTCGGCCCGAACGGCGCCACCACTTACACGAGCCCGGAACAGCCGGACTCCTCTTCCTCTCCGGCGAGCAGTGCACACCCGGCGGAGGGTACGAGCGACGCGCACCACGCCGGCGACGGCTCGCTGCACCAGCCGGGCGTACCCGTGCGGGCCGTGGACCCGGTCGGCGCCGGTGACGCGTTCGTCGCCGGCTACCTCTCCGCGCTGCTGGACGGCGAGGGCATCGCCGCACGCCTCGAACGGGGCGTGACGACCGGCGCATTCGCGGTGGCGTCCCACGGTGACTGGGAGGGCGCACCCACTCGCGCCGAACTGCACCTTCTCGGCCGCCCTCCCGGCACCGTCGTGCGCTGAGTCTGCTCCTTCCCGCCTCACATCACACCCCCTCTCTCCCGCTCGCGGGCTAATCTGTCGCCATGCCTCGTTACGAATACCGCTGCCGTTCCTGCGGCTCGACCTTCGAGCTGAACCGTCCGATGGCCGAGTCCTCCGCCCCGGCCACCTGCCCGGACGGGCACGAGGACACGGTCAAGCTGCTGTCCACGGTCGCCGTCGGCGGCACCGCCGCAGCTCCGGCACCCAGTGGCGGCGGGGGCGGCGGCTGCTGCGGAGGCGGCTGCTGCGGTTAGTGCCTACGGCCGGTCAGGCCGGGCCGGGCCTCAGCTTGGCCCCGGCCCCCAGCACCCGCTGTCGGCTGTCGGCTGTCGGCTGTCGGCTTCATCGTCTGCGGGCCACTGTCAGTCCGTCTGCCACGGTGAGCATCACCGCCTCCACCCTCTTGTCCGTCATGACGTGGTCGTTGAACTCCCTGATCGCCGCGGCTGAGCCTTCCGCCCGCGGATCGGCAACGGCGCCGCCGAAGAGCACGTTGTCCGCGACGATCAATCCCCCCGGCCGTAGGCGCGGGACCAACTCTTCCCAGTACGGGACGTAGTTGCCTTTGTCCGCGTCGAGGTAGGCCAAATCGATGTGCGGCTCGGCGGGCATTGCCCGCAGGGTGTCCAGCGCCGGTGCGATCCGCAGGTCGATCCGGTCGGCGACACCGGCCTTCTCCCACGCCTCGCGGCCGTACGCCGTCCACTCCTCGGACACGTCGCAGGCGATCAGCCTGCCCTCCGGAGGTAGTGCCTGCGCCATCGCCAGGGCCGAGAAGCCGGTGAACGTGCCGACTTCCACGATCCGGCGTGCACCGCACAGACGGACCAGGAAGGCCAGCAACGGGCCCTGCTCCTGGGCCGACTGCATCCGCGCCGACTCGGGAAAGCGCCGGTAGGTGGTCTCCACCAATTCTCGCTGCACGGCGTCCAGCGGCGGGTTGTGCGCGAGGACGTAGTCGTACAGCTCCTCCGTGATCGCGGTGGTCTTGCTCTCGGTCACCGGTGCTCCTCAGGTCCCCAGGTAGCGCAGTACGGCCAGGACCCGGCGAGAGTAGCCGGAAGTACCGGTCAGACCGAGCTTGTCGAAGATCGCGTTCGTGTGCTTCTCCACCGCGCTCTGGGAGATGTGCAGCCTGCCGGCGATGCCCGCGTTCGTATGGCCTTCCGCCATTTGGGCGAGCACCTCGCGCTCCCGCGCTGTGAGCGAGTTCAGCGGGTCGGTACGGCTGCTGCGGGAGAACAGAACGCGTACGACTTCGGAGTCGAAGGCAGCGCGCCCGGAACCGACCCGCTCCAACGCGTCCAGGAACTCGTCGACCTGCACGACTCTGTCTTTGAGCAGGTAGCCCACCCCCTCGCTGTCCTCGGTCAGCAGCTCGGTGGCGTAGCGCCGCTCGACGTACTGCGACAGGACGAGCACGCCGACGTCCGGCCAGCGCTCCCGGATCTGGACCGCCGCTCGCAGCCCCTCGTCCGTATGCGTGGGCGGCATCCGTACGTCCACGACGACCACGTCCGGCCGCTGCTCCGCCGGTGCGCGCTCCAGCACCGTCATCAGCTCCGCGGCGTCGCCGACCGCGGCCGTCACCTCGTGGTTCTCTTCTGTCAGCAGCCGCACCAGGCCCTCCCTCAGCAAGGTCGAGTCGTCGGCGAGTACTACGCGCATGGCAGCTCCGCAGTGATCGTGGTGGGTCCGCCGATCGGGCTGTCCACCCGGAACCTGCCGTCCATGGCGGCGACCCGGCGGGCCAGCCCGAACAGTCCGCTCCCCGAGGCGTTCGCACCGCCCCAGCCGTCGTCCTGGATCCGGACGAGCAGGTTGGCCTCGTCGCGGTCGACGGTGACGGTTATCCGGGCCGCGCTGGCGTGCTTGACGGCGTTGGTCACCGCCTCGGAGACGACGAAATAGGTAACGGTCGCCACCGGGGTGTCGGGCTCGCGCGTAAGGCGGTAGCTGAGCCGGACGGGGAGCGCCGAGCGCTCCGCGACGGTCTCCAGCGCGGCCCGCAGCCCCGCCTCGTCGAGGACCGTCGGGTAGATACGCCAGGCGACTTCGCGCAGATCGGTCAGTGCCTGGCGGCTTTCCGCATGGGCCTGCCGCAGCAACCCGGCGGCGTGAGCCTCGTCCTTGCTGCGCAGTGCGCGGCCGAGCAGCATCCCGAGCGCCACCAGCCTCTGTTGCACCCCGTCATGCAGGTCGCGCTCGATGCGCCGGCGCTCGTCGTTGACCGCGGCGACCACCCCGGCCCGGCTCGACGCCAGTTCCGCGACCCGGCGTTGCAGCTCTCTTTCCTGCGTGGGGCCGAGGAAATGGCGCGCCAACCGGGCTTCCAGGGTCGCCACCCCGAACACCGCCTGCAGACTTATGAAGAGCAGGAACCCAGCGCCCACGCCGGTCTCCGCGACGTCCACCGGATGCTCGATGTGGGAGAACATCCAGGCCGTCGACGCCCACAGGACGATGGTCGCTCCCGCGAGCGCGAAGCACACCACGCCGCCGCCCAGCAGCCCCAAGATCCATCGCACGGCCAAGTATTTGAGCGCGCGCTCGTTGTCGTACCTGTAGGAGAAGTCGGCGCCGCCGAACCGCAGGCGGCGACGCGCGGATTCGATGAGGCACCGGGCCACAGCCGCCACGGGCGCCAACACCTTGCGTCTCCCGCGCGGCCACACGAAAACGCAGAGCAGCGCGAGCCCCGAGAGCACGATGAACGGCAGCTCGACCGCCACCGTGCCCGCGCCGACCAACAAACCGACCGTGAGGCGCATCCCGCGCCGTGTCATCCCCCGCATGATCGAAACGCTAGTGGCTGCGCGGACACCACCACACTGCGGAAAACCGCAGTGTTCCGTGCGGTTTTCCGCAGTGTGTCCGCGTCGTCGAATTCTTAGCTTTGAATCATGAACGCACACGCGGAAACAAACTGGATCACCGGGCTCATGGACACCCTCGGCGCGCCCGGCGCCGGCCTGGCGATCGCCGCCGAGAACCTCTTCCCGCCCCTGCCGAGCGAGTTGATTCTGCCACTGGCCGGCTTCGCGGCGGGCCAGGGCCGGATGACCGTGTTCTCCGCGCTCGCGTGGACGACGCTCGGGTCGGTGCTCGGCGCACTGGCGCTGTACGGCGTGGGCGCGCTGCTCGGCCGGGCCCGGATGCTCGCCATCGCGGCCCGGCTGCCGCTGGTCAACGTCTCCGATGTCGAGAGGACGGAGTGCTGGTTCCAGCGACACGGCAACAAGGCGGTGTTCTTCGGCCGGATGGTGCCGATCTTCCGCAGCCTGATATCGATCCCGGCCGGCATCGAGCGGATGTCGATACCGGCCTTCCTTCTTCTGACCACGCTCGGCAGCCTGATCTGGAATTCGATCTTCGTCCTCGCCGGCTACGCGCTCGGCGAGAACTGGGAGGAAGTGACCGGCTATGTGGACGCGTACTCAAAGGTGGTGCTGGTGGCCGCCGGGCTGGCGGTCCTGGCCTTCCTGGGCGTACGGCTCAGCAAGAGCGGGCGGGGACAGCACCGCGGATGAAGGCCCGCAGGATCTCCTCGCCTGCCACGGCTCCGCGCTCGTCCAGCGTCGTGACGTGCGGAGCGTTCCAGCCGGCGTCCGCCAACTCGCCATGACCAGGCCGCCAGCCGCGGTCCGAGGCCAGCAGCAGGTCGGCGTCCAGCAGCGAGTCGCCAGCGGCGAGTACCTGCTCGGCCCCGGTCCGGCGGGCGACTTCGGTCACGGCGGCGCTCTTGGTGAGTGGTTTCGGAACGGCGTAGATCTTGCGGCCCTGGAGCGAGACGGTCCAGCCGCGGGCATCCGCCCATTCGGCGAGTTCCTTGACCCAGGCCTGCGGCAGCAGCGAGCGCTCGACGACGAGATAGGCGAAGAGGTCCTCGGCGACTCGTTCCTTGAGCAGCCACGCCGGATCGGCGGTGCGCACGAGGTGCGTACGGACCTCGTCGAGCGAGGCGCACTCAGCAGCCAGCCGGGCGGCAACAGTGCGCTGCCAGTCCCGGTCGGGCTCCCCGTCGACGAGCAGGTGGCCCCCATTCGCGCAGATGGCGAACTGCGGGGCGCGGCCCGGGAGGTGGATACGCCGGTACTGCTCACGGGTGCGCGTCGTCGTCGGGACGAACGTGGTGGCGCCGGCGAGCTCGGCGAGCAGCCCCGCTGCCGTCTCCGTCATGTAGGAGAGGGGCTTGTGCTCGTAGACCTCGACACAGAGCAGGCGTGGTGCCTCTGCGTCGGGCATGGCCAGGTCCAGCGCGGCGGCCGAATAGATGAGGGTGCGGTCCAGATCGCTGGCAACGATCGTGCTCACGGCGCGGTCACCGCCTTGCCGTCCGCACCCGTCGCGCCCCGCGTGAAGCGGGGGTGGATCAAACCGACACAGGTGTAGGGGAGCTCGTCGACCTCTTCGACGGGTACGCCCCGCTGTTCAGCCAGGAGACGCACATGATCGAGGTCCGTTCCGGCACCGCGCCGGGCAAGAATCTTCCAGGGGACGCGCCGCAGCAGTACCCGCGTGGTCTCGCCGACACCCGGCTTGACGAGGTTGACGTCATTGATGTCGTACTCCTCGCTGATCCGCTCGACCGCCGCCCAGCCCGCCCACGTGGGCGCCCGGTCGGCCGCGGCCAGTTCCTTCACATCGGCGGCGACCTGCTCGGCGACCTCGTCGAAACGGGCGGCGACGGTGTCGACGAACGCCCGCGACAGGTCGGCCTCCGCCAGGTCGCGGTAGAACTTCGCGCCGTGGAAGTCGTCCGGCCCCACGAGATCGTCGCGGAGTACGGTGCGCGAGATCAGGCCCGAGACGGTGGAGTTGAGGCACGCGGAGGGGATGAGGAAGTCGTCGCGCGTACCGTACGTGTCCACGCAACCGCCTGGGTCGGCGAGCACGGCGATCCGCGGGTCGAAGCCGGGGAAGTCGCTCAGTGCCTGCGCCAGTTCGCGGGTGATGGCGCCCTTGCCCGTCCAGCCGTCGACGAAGACGACATCGGCCGGGTCGTGGTGGGCGGCCAGCCAGCGCAGCGCGTTGGTGTCGATACCGCGACCGCGCACGATCGAGACGGCGTAGTGCGGCAGGTCGAGGCCGTCGCGGTGCAGGGCCCAGCGGCGCATCAGGACGCCCACCGGGGTGCCGGCACGGGCCAGCGAGACCAGTACGGGGCGGGGAGACCGCTCGGCGATCACGGTTTCCGTGACAGTTCCGACCGCACGCGCGATACGGCCTGCGGAGGTCTCCAGCGCACTGTGGAACAGCGCCTGGTACTGCTCACTCGGCTGGTACTCGACGGGCAGCGACTCGGCATAGTGCGCGCCACCTGCCTGTATCGCCTCCTCACGCTCCTCGGTCGGCGCTTCGAGGGTGATCGAGGACAGGTCCTGGAGCAGCCAGCCGACCTCGTCGGAGGTGTAAGAAGAGAAGGCGGGGCCGCGCAGCGGCTCGGGGAGGGGCATCGGTCAGACCTGTCGTTGCGGGGCGTCGGGCGCGGGCTTCTGGGCGGGTTCCGGCGTCTGCGGCAGCGCGTATGCCGGGGTGTACGAGGGGATGACGGCGAGCAGCAGCCGGTCGGTATGGGGCGCGAGCCGGTCCAGCAGGCCGTGGGCACCGTGGAGCTGCGGGGTGTCGCCGTGCGAGTCGATGACGGCGACGATCGCGTCGAAGCGCCGCTGCGGGTCCGCGCCGGGTGCGACGTTGTACGCGTACCGCTCCCCCGGGCCGTCGGCCGGCCGGTCGTGGGCCGGGAAGGCCAGCCGGGTACGGATGGCGTAGCCCGGGTCGTCCACGGCGAGGACCGGCGAGCGGGTGGTGGTCGAGAAGTACACCTCGGCCGTGGTGGAGTCGTCCAGGGCTCCGGCGAGGCGCAGCGGCGCGTACATCAGCTCTTCGTTGCCGAGGACCAGGACCCGGCGTGCGCCGGCTACCGCGTCGGCGATGCGGGCCGCCATGCCGGGGAGGGCGGCCTCCAGGTGGTCCCGGTGCGCGGGGGTGAAGCCGTGCCGCCCGCCATCCGGCACGGCTTCCGGCCAGCCCAGGTCGATGCGATCGGCGCGTACGGCGTGCACCGGGCTGGCTGGGGGGACGTCTGTGTCCGGAGTCGCGTTCGCGTCCGGAGTCATGATCCGGTCGGGGGCCATGTCCCCTTCGGCGGCCACGCCAACACCCGAGCCCGCGGCCCCGGTCCCGGCTTCGGCCCCAGCCTCAGCACCAGACGCCGCGATCCCGCCCGACACCACGATCCCGTCACAGTCCGCTTCCCCGCCGGGAGCCGCCACAGGGGCCGGGCCCCGGATTGCTTCCGTCGGCGGTGCGTCGTGGTGGGCGGCTACGAGGGCCTGGCCGCGTGCGAGTACGTCGGCCGGGAGTTGTACGCCTCCGGCGGCCAGGGATATGAGGTCGACCCGCGCGCCCAGGTCGGCGGCGAACTTCTCCAGGTGTCCCCGGTCCGCGTCCGAGCGCATGTCGACCAGGGCGACGACGACGTACCGCTCGCGCGGGAAGCGGGCGTGCAGCGCCTTGATGGTGTTCAGGACGGTGCGGCCGGTGGAGAACTCGTCGTCGACGAGGACCAGGGGCCCGTCTCCGGCCAGCAGCGCCGGGTCCTCCGGGAGCAGCAGGTGCGAGGTCGCGTGGCTGTGTTCTTCCTCGAAGCCGCCCGCCTGCTCGACCCCCGCGACCGGCCGCCGTGTGGAGTGCAGATACGGCGCGAGGGCAAGCCCGTCGGCCACGCTGTGCCCGAGTCCCGTGGCGGTCTCCGCGTACCCCAGGACGACGGCGCGCGCCGCCTCGGCGTCGCCCAGCAGTTCACGGACCCGGCGTCCCAGCCCGAAGCCCGCGCCGTAGACCGTGTCCGGTCGCTGAGGTACATGCTTGCCGAGCACGTTCGACACGAGCAGATGGGCCCGCTTGGGGTTGCGCCGCAGCGCCAGCCCCAGCAACTGGGGCAGTTCCGCCCCGCCGCTCAGCGAGACACCGAGCCGCTGGGCGACCCACTCTCCCGTCCACACCACTGTGCCCGTCTCCTTCGTCTCTTCCGCCGTCGTCATCGTCCGTTGCTTCCTGGCCGTCCGCGGCCCGCCGGAGTGGCAACCGCCATCGGGTCTCCCGAACCGTTCGCCGGTTCAGGTCTGCGGGAGGCTGGCCGTCAGCAGTTCCACGAAGCCGACGCCCTCTCGGGCGACGCCGAACGCCTCGGCACGCAGCAGGGTCCGTTCGGCCCAGGCGCGGTGCGGTTTGATCTCGTTCATCTTGTTCGTGTACGCGGAGCGCAGTACGCCGCCGGCGCCGCGCTCGGGCCGCAGGATGTCCACGGCGTCGCTGAACTCCTCATGGCTGACGACCGAGAGCGCGTGCACCGGTGCCACGTGCGAGGGGTGGATGCAGGTCTTGCCCTGCAGGCCGTTCGCGCGGTCGAGTTCGATCTCGCGCAGCAGCCCGTCCATGTCATGTTCGATCAGAGCCGTACGGAGCTCCTCCGCCCGGCCCAGGAAGGGGCTCTGCCGCAGCTGCGGCTTGAACATCCGCTCGTGCAGACGGAAGTACTCCCACACGGGGCCGGTGACGGTGAATCCCGTGCCGTCCGCCCGGCCGAGCACGTTCACCACGTCGGCGATCACGGACGCGACGATCTGCACGTCGTACGCGGTCATGTCGGGGGCCCGGCGCAGGCCATAGGCCGAGCAGAAGTCCGTGACGCCGAGCCGCAGCGCCAGTATCCGTTCGCGGTATTTGTCCACCGTGCGCGCGATGCCCCGCAGCGTTTCGCCGCGGCTCTCCAGGTGGAGCAGATCCGGGGATTCGAGCACCGGCATCGCGAACAGCCGCCGCCCGCAGTCCGCCTCCGCGCCGGTCAGCGCCTCCAGGAAGGGGACACCTCGCTCCTCGGTGAACTTGGGCAGCACGAACCCGGACAACAACCGCACATCGCGGCCCAGTCGGCGCACCAGGTCGGGTATCTGCCCGGCCGCGCGGACCCTGATGAACAGCAGCGGAAGGTCCGTACCCGTCTCGGTCTTCTCGCCGAGGGCGGCGAACTGCCGTATGAGGTTCTCCTCGCCGGCGACGACGTCCGCGTCACTGATGGAGTCCTCCAGGCAGAGCACCATGGAGACCACCCCGCGACCGGTCTGCTTGATGATGTCCTCGGCGAGCCGTGGACGGGTGGCCGGGCTGTAGAGCGTCGCACCGAGGGCCACCGAGAGCATGCCGGGTGGGGAGTCGGCGGTGAACTCGACCGGCTCCTGGTGGAACAAAGCGTTCCGGATATCGGGCGCAAGATGCCCAAAGTGACGCATAGAACTCCCCGTGAGCAGGCGGGGCCGGGGCCACCCCGCGGCGACTCGCTGTCTGGATCCGGCCGGTAATCGTACGTGCGGCCGCGACGAGAAAGTTCCCGGCCATGTGAAAAGCACGTAACCCGCACACGGCGGCCAGGTGTCGCGAGTGCCGGACGGGCCACGCCGGAAAGGCCCCCGCGTTGTCCCCCCGACCTCCGGGAAGGCAGGATTACGGACATGACGCACGCGATGCTGAAAGGGTCGAACGTACCCCTCGACACCACGGCGGTCCGGGCCGTACTGCGCTGGTCCCCCGGCGCCGGAGTGCGCGATGTCGATGCCTCGGCCCTGCTGCTCGGCGCCGACGGACGTGTGCGTTCCGATGCGGACTTCGTCTTCTACAACCAGCCCCGGCACCCCAGCGGCCTGGTGCGGCACCTGCCGAAGATGCAACTGGCCGACGGGCTGGCCGACACGATCGAGGCGGACCTGTCCGCTCTCGACGCGTCGGTGGACCGTGTCATGCTCACCGCGTCGGCGGACGGTGGAACCTTTGCCCACGTACGGGACCTGCGCGTCCTGCTGTACGGCGCCTCCTCGGGGGACGACGATCCGATCGCGGTCTTCGACGTCGTGCCGGAGACGGGCAAGGAGACGGCATTGATCTGCGGCGAGTTGTACCGGCGCGGGGAGCAGTGGAAATTCCGTGCCCTGGGGCAGGGGTACGAGAACGGGCTGGTCGGTCTGGCCACCGAGTTCGGGATCTCGGTGGAGGAGGACGAGTCCGCGGCCGCCGAAGCCGGCGCGGCACCGGCACCGGCACCGGCACCGGCAGCCTCGCCCACCGCCGCGGCATCGGATGGTTCCGGCGAAGCCGAGGCGCCGTCGGCCGCCGCGGGCCCTGAGGCCGCGACCCAGCACCTCCCCGACCCGGGCCCGGCACCGGCATCACCCCCGGCACCGGCTCCCGCCGCGCAAGCGGAACCCGACTCCTTCCCCCTGCCGCCCCCCGCGGCACCGCCCACGACGGCTCCCCCGGCGGCAGCTCCGGCCGCCGCGTTCCCTCCGCCGCAGCCCACCGGCGGCGGCTACGGCTATCCGCAGAACGTTCCGAACTTCCCGCCGCCCCCGGCGCAGCCACCGGCCCAGCCCGCGTACGGCTATCCCGGTCCGATGCCCCAGCAGCCGCAAGCGCAGGCGCAGCCCTCGTACGGCTATCCGCAGCCTCCGCAGCAGGCCCAGCACCAGCCGTATCCGACGGGACCGATGGCACCGGGCGTCCCGGCCCCTCCGGCCTACGGCTACCCGCAGCAGCCCCCTGGCCCCGGCCTGGACCCGAACTTCGTCCTGCCCCCGCAGGGCCCTCAGTTCCAGCACCGCTGAACGAGCCGCCCGAACCGACCCGGCCCGCTGAACGGTCCGACCTGGCCGGACCAGCCGAGCCCACTGAACCGCCCAGCCCGTCCGAACCAGGCGAACCAGGCGAACCCACTAAACCACCCGAACCGCCCGGTCCGTCTGAACCCACCGAGCCGGCTGAACCGGCTGAACCAACCGCCCCCACCCCCCAAGGAGCCGAGGGACCGGTAGCAGCCGGCAGAGCGGCGATCGGCAGGAGTCGGCGCGCGGTCACCAACCGCCCGCCGACCAGCGGACACCCCGCGACACACGCCGGACACCCTCCAGCCGTACCGCCCCCCGGCCGGGTCACGCCTTCGCGCCCTCACACCTTCGACTTGTACCCCCGCCCCCACTGGAGGCCCCAGCCGTAGAGCCGGTCCAGTTCGGACTGGAAGCCGTAGACGTACTTGACCTCGCGGCGGACGGTCAGTTCGCCCTTGTTGTTCTCCAGCATGAAGATGGCGCAGGAGCGGGCCTGCGGCGCACGCTCGTCCAGGCCGATTTCCACCCGGGGCCCGTTGCTCGGGTAGAGCGTCACGACGGCGTGGGTGCGGTCGAAGGCCGGTGTGCCGTCGTAGATGTAGACGAAGATCAGCAGGCGCTTGATCTCGTCGCGGTGGTCGAGGTTGATGTAGAGCGTTTCGCCGGAGGGTGAGCCGAAGCGGTCGTCGCCGCTGAGCTTCACGTACGGCGCGGCGTTGATGTCGCCGAGGAAGTTGCCCAGGGGCTGCACCACGCCCTTGGTGCCGTCCTTCAGCTCGTACAGGCAGGCCAGGTCCAGGTCGATCTTGACGACCGCCGGCCCCTGCGCCTGTACGACCTCCGGTTTGAACATCTTGCCCGGGTTGCGCAGCAGGCTCCCGCCGCGCTGTGAGCCGCGCATCCCGATGTCGGACGTGCGCATCTGCCATGACAGGTTGACCCGCAGGTGCCCGGAGGCCGCGCCCTGCTTCGTCAACGAGACGACCGGATTGCGTTTGGTCAGCTCGACCACATACGACGCCCCACCGGCCTCGAACTTCGGCGCCCCGCCCCGCCGCCAGTTGTCCAAGAACGACACCTTGCCCCACCCCATCGATCCGACCCGGAGGCCGTCCGACCCGATGGCCCGACGGCCCGACTGCTACTGATCCCGACTGATCCGGCTGTTCCCGGCCGCCCCAAGGCCCGGCACGGCCGCGGGGCGGCCATGGAGTGAGCACTCCATGGCCGCCCCGCTGAGAGCGTTCCTCAATCGGACCCTCGTCACACTCCGGAGGCGACTTCCGACTTTGTCTCGGAGCTTTCCCCTGGCTTGCCTTCCAGTCGGTTCTTGCGCACCGACGACCAGAACGACAGCGCGATCAGCGCGATGCCGACCAGGCCGGTGATGACCTCGTGGATCTCGTACTTGATCGTGACGAGCAGGATGACCGCCAGCGCGCCGATGGCGTAGTGCGCGCCGTGCTCCAGGTAGACGTAGTCGTCGAGGGTTCCCTTGCGGACCAGGAAGACCGTCAACGAACGGATGTACATCGCGCCGATGCCCAGACCCAGCGCCATCTCGAAGATGTCGTTGGTGATGGCGAAGGCACCGATGACGCCGTCGAAGGAGAACGACGCGTCGATGACCTCCAGGTAGAGGAACAGGAAGAACGCGGCCTTGCCCGCGAGTCCCACACCCGAGACGGAGCCGCGCTTGGAGTCCGCGCCGTTCGCACCGGCTCCCTGGGACGCCACGGCCGCCTTCGCCGCGGCGCCGTCCTGCACCTCGTCGTCCTCGTCCTCCTCGGCGTCCTCCAGTTTGTCCTCGAAGTAGCCGGAGATACCGCCCACGATCAGATACGTGAGCAGTCCGGCGACGCCGGACAGGAGCACCGTCGCGCTCTTGTCACCGCCGCCGTGGGCGACGTCGGTGGCCACCGTCATCGCGACGACGAGCAGGACGACCAGCGCGATGATGACGGACAGCATGTCCAGCTTGCCCATTTTGGCCAGCGGCCGTTCCAGCCAGCTCAGCCACTTGTGCTCGCGCTCCTCGAAGATGAAGTCGAGGAAGATCATGATCAGGAACATGCCACCGAAGGCCGCGATGGCCGGGTGGGCCGCCGTGACCAGGTGCTCGTACTGCGCCTTGTCGTTGATCGCCAGATCGACAGCCTCGATCGGCCCCATCTTCGCGGTGATCGCGACGATGACGACCGGGAAGACCAGGCGCATACCGAAGACGGCGATCAGAATGCCGACGGTCAGAAAGATTTTCTGCCAGAAAGCGTTCATCTTGCGCAGGATTCCCGCGTTGATGACCGCATTGTCGAACGAGAGCGAGATCTCCAGGATCGACAGGATGCCGACGATCGCTAGCCCCTGCCACCCCCAGAGGACGCCGGCCAAGGCCAGTCCGGCCGCCGTGACGGCGAACGACCAGCCAAAGGTTCTCAGGAGCACTGCCTAACCCAATCCCTCGCTGTGTGGGGTCCCCCGCGCGCAGCGCGCGGCGCCTTTACGAAACGTTGACCCCGAAGTCTAGAGCGATGCCTCGCAACCCCGACGCGTACCCCTGACCCACCGCACGGAACTTCCATTCACCGCTGTACCGGTAGACCTCACCGAAGATCATCGCGGTTTCGCTGGAGGCGTCCTCGCTGAGGTCGTAACGGGCCAGCTCACTGCCGTCCGCCTGGTTGACCACCCGGATGAAGGCATTGCTGACCTGGCCGAAGCTCTGGCCGCGCGCGTCCGCCTCGTGGATCGAGACCGGAAAAACGATCTTGTCGACCTCTTCGGGGACCTTGCCGAGGTCGACCAGAATCGATTCGTCGTCCCCTTCGCCCTCACCGGTGAGATTGTCCCCGGTGTGCTCGACCGAGCCGTCCGGGCTCTTCAGATTGTTGTAGAAGACAAAGTGCTCGTCTCCGAGCACCCGTCCCGACCTGCACAGCAACGCGCTGGCATCCAGGTCGAACGGCGCTCCCGTGGTCGAGCGCGCGTCCCAGCCGAGGCCGATCATGACCTGCGTGAGATTCGGAGCGGCCTTGGAGAGGGAGACGTTGCCTCCCTTTGCGAGCGTGACGCCCATGGTGTTCGCATCCTCCCCGGTGTCGGTGGTGCCGTGGTTCCCCACGGCTTTCATACGGGTTCGTACAGGCCTCGTACGAGGCGGACACGGCCCCGGATACGACACCTTTACGGCGCGGACGTGGACTTGGTGCGGTCCACGCACGCCGCGCACCGGGGTTCGCGTCCCGTACGGCCTGCGTACGGGCTTCAAGCGCGCCCGGCGCCGTACTCCCCGGGACAGGGGGGTACGGCGCCGGGTGCGAAAGGGTTACGGCTCGGCTCAGACGTTGACGCCGAAGTCCTGCGCGATGCCGCGCAGGCCCGAGGCGTAGCCCTGGCCGATGGCCCGGAACTTCCACTCCGCGCCGTTGCGGTACAGCTCGCCGAAGACCATGGCGGTCTCGGTCGAGGCGTCCTCGCTCAGGTCGTAGCGGGCGAGCTCGTTGCCGTCGGCCTGGTTGACGACGCGGATGTAGGCGTTGCGGACCTGGCCGAAGCTCTGCTGGCGGTTCTCGGCGTCGTAGATCGACACCGGGAAGACGATCTTGGCGACGTCGGCGGGCACGCCGGCGAGGTTCACCTTGATGGCCTCGTCGTCGCCCTCGCCCTCACCGGTGGTGTTGTCACCGGTGTGCTCGACCGAGCCGTCCGGGCTCTTCAGGTTGTTGAAGAACACGAAGTTCTGGTCGTTGCCGACCTTGCCCTGGTCGTTGGTCAGCAGTGCGCTGGCGTCGAGGTCGAAGTCCGTACCGGTGGTGGTACGGGCGTCCCAGCCCAGACCGACGAGCACTGCGGTCAGATTGGGGGCTTCCTTCGTCAGCGAGACGTTGCCGCCCTTGCTGAGGCTGACTCCCACGAGTCCTCCCTGGGTTCGAGGGGTACGAATTGCTTTGCGCCCCCATCGTGCATGGCATCGGATCAACGTTTTGATCCTAGTGACCGGTTCCCACCGATTACAGGTAGCGGGACGGACACCGCGCCGGTGCCGCGGCGGGAACCGGTCGCGGCGGTCCGCCGGACGCGAAATCCGCCCGGCCCGGCCGGGGCTCCCGGGCTCAGAGGCTGCCGAGCGCCTTGAGGTAGTCGTTGAGGTCGCGGGCGTCGGGCAGGCCGTTGACGACCGTCCAGCGCACCACGCCCTCCTTGTCGATGATGAAGGTCCCGCGCACCGCGCAGCCCTTCTCCTCGTCGAAGACGCCGTACGCCCGCGAGGCCTCGCCGTGCGGCCAGAAGTCCGACAGCAGCGGGTACTCCAGGCCCTCCTGCTCGGCGAAGACGCGCAGCGAGAACGGCGAGTCGTTGGAGACGGCCAGCAGCTGCACGTCGTCGTTGACGAACTTCGGCAGCTCGTCGCGCAGGGCGCACAGCTCACCGGTGCACACACCGGTGAAGGCGAAGGGGTAGAAGAGGAGGACGACGGCCTTCTCGCCGCGGAAGTCGGAGAGCCTGACCAGCTCGCCGTGCTGGTTCTTCAGCTCGAAATCCGGAGCCTTCGTGCCGACCTCGATCGCCATGGGGACCGTTCCCTTCGCAGACGCCGTGCGCGGACGCTTTTCGCCGTGCCCGGCGCCGTCACCGGCGTGCGGCGCGGGGCACCGCCGGCAGCGGCCGCTCCGGCGGATTCCAACAGGTTGCGGCCAACCCTACGCGCCGGGGCGCGCACGCCGAGCCCCCCACCGGATCATCCGGCGGAGGGCTCGGTTCAAAACGTGGGGCGCAGCTCAGCGCTTGCCCGACTTGGCGCCCTTGGGGGTGACCAGGCGGCTGCCGCTCCAGTCCTTGCCCGCGTTGATGCTCCTGGTCTGGGACAGGCCCGCGGTCTGCGCGGCTTCATTGATGTCGCTCGGCTCGACGTACCCGTCACGGCCGGTCTTGGGCGTCATCAGCCAGATCTCGCCGCCCTCGTCGATCAGACCGATGGCATCCACCAGCGCGTCCGTGAGGTCGCCGTCGTCATCGCGGAACCACAGCACGACGACGTCGGCGACGTCGTCGTAGTCCTCGTCAACGATCTCCTGGCCGATCACGGCCTCAATGGCTTCGCGGAGCTCCTGCTCGACGTCGTCGTCGTAGCCGATCTCCTGGACCACCTGTCCGGGCTCGAACCCCAGCTTGATGGCCGGGTTGGTCCGCTCCTCCGCGTGGTCCGCGGTCGCGCTCACGGATTGCCTCCTGTCATGTTTCGGTAAATGGCTTGCACCCCACGCACGCGCGGGGCATTGGGCGTAGTCCACACGGGCCGGGCGGATCGCGCAAGTACCCGGCGGCCGAGACCGTCGAAACGGTGACGTTTACCGCCGTCTCGCCGCAACTGCGACCCCGCCCACGAGGCGGAAAGTGATTCACCCCACATTATTTAGTCACCTTTGTGTAGTTTTAAGGGTGGACTGGGCTCTTTGGGGGGCGCCACCCGGCACACGCACTCTCTCTCGGGGTTCGCACGACCGTACGGCCACCCGCTACGGCGTGGGCGTATGGTTGCGATTTGGCCGACCTGAAAAACCGGCCTTTCAGCGCCCGTCTCTTAGGGGGTGGTTACCCACCGGTAGAGATGACGTATCCCGGTGAGCCGGTACACGATGGAAGACGGCGCGACACCAAGCAGAGCAAGACCGAACAGCGAAGGAACAGCGTGGCTTCCGGATCCGATCGCAACCCGATCATCATTGGCGGCCTTCCCAGCCAGGTCCCGGACTTCGATCCCGAAGAGACCCAGGAATGGCTCGACTCGCTCGACGCAGCCGTCGATGAGCGAGGCCGGGAACGTGCCCGCTACCTCATGCTCCGCCTGATCGAGCGTGCCCGCGAGAAGCGCGTGGCCGTGCCCGAGATGCGCAGCACGGATTACGTCAACACCATCGCGACCAAGGACGAGCCGTTCTTCCCCGGCAACGAGGAGATCGAGCGCAAGATCCTGAACGCGACCCGGTGGAACGCCGCGGTCATGGTGTCGCGGGCGCAGCGCCCCGGTATCGGCGTCGGCGGCCACATCGCCACCTTCGCGTCCTCGGCCTCCCTGTACGACGTGGGCTTCAACCACTTCTTCCGGGGCAAGGACGACGGCAAGGGCGGCGACCAGATCTTCTTCCAGGGCCACGCCTCCCCCGGCGTGTACGCCCGTGCCTACCTCCTGGACCGCCTGAGCGAGGCGCAGCTCGACGCCTTCCGCCAGGAGAAGTCCAAGGCCCCCGACGGCCTGTCCAGCTACCCGCACCCGCGGCTGATGCCGGACTTCTGGGAGTTCCCGACCGTCTCGATGGGCCTCGGCCCGCTCGGCGCGATCTACCAGGCCCGGATGAACCGCTACATGGAGGCGCGCGGCATCGCCGACACCTCCGACTCGCACGTGTGGGCCTACCTGGGCGACGGCGAGATGGACGAGCCCGAGTCGCTCGGCCAGCTGTCCCTCGCGGCGCGTGAGGGCCTGGACAACCTGACCTTCGTGGTCAACTGCAACCTGCAGCGCCTGGACGGCCCGGTCCGCGGCAACGGCAAGATCATGCAGGAGCTGGAGTCGCAGTTCCGCGGCGCCGGCTGGAACGTGATCAAGCTGGTGTGGGACCGCAGCTGGGACCCGCTGCTGGCCCAGGACCGCGACGGCATCCTGGTCAACAAGCTGAACACGACCCCGGACGGTCAGTTCCAGACGTACGCGACCGAGACCGGTTCGTACATCCGCGAGCACTTCTTCGGTGACGACCACCGCCTGCGCGCCATGGTCGAGAACATGACCGACCAGCAGATCCAGCACCTGGGCCGCGGCGGTCACGACCACAAGAAGATCTACGCGGCGTACGCGGCGGCCAAGGCCCACAAGGGCCAGCCGACCGTGATCCTCGCGCAGACCGTCAAGGGCTGGACCCTCGGTCCGAACTTCGAGGGCCGCAACGCGACCCACCAGATGAAGAAGCTGACCGCCGAGGACCTCAAGCGCTTCCGCGACCGGCTGCACCTGCCGATCTCGGACAAGGAGCTGGAGGACGGCAACCCGCCGTACTACCACCCGGGCCGCGACTCCGAAGAGATCCAGTACATGCACGACCGCCGCAAGGCGAACGGCGGGTACGTCCCGACCCGTGTCGTGCGCGCCAAGCCGCTGCCGCTGCCGGACGACAAGGCGTACGCGGGGGCGAAGAAGGGCTCCGGCCAGCAGAAGATCGCCACGACCATGGCGTTCGTGCGGGTCCTGAAGGACCTCATGCGGGACAAGGAGATCGGCAAGCGTTTCGTGCCGATCGCGCCGGACGAGTACCGCACCTTCGGCATGGACGCGTTCTTCCCGTCCGCGAAGATCTACAACCCGCTGGGCCAGATCTACGAGTCGGTCGACCGTGAACTGCTGCTCGCCTACAAGGAGTCGCCGACCGGCCAGATGCTGCACGACGGCATCTCCGAGGCCGGCTGCACCGCGTCGCTGATCGCGGCGGGCTCCGCCTACGCCACGCACGGCGAGCCGCTGATCCCGATCTACGTCTTCTACTCGATGTTCGGGTTCCAGCGCACCGGTGACCAGTTCTGGCAGATGGCCGACCAGCTCGCGCGCGGCTTCGTACTGGGTGCGACCGCCGGCCGTACGACCCTGACCGGTGAGGGCCTCCAGCACGCGGACGGCCACTCCCAGCTGCTCGCCTCGACCAACCCGGCGTGCGTCGCCTACGACCCGGCGTACGGGTACGAGATCGCGCACATCGTCAAGGACGGTCTGCGCCGGATGTACGGCGAGGACAGCGAGGACGTCTTCTACTACCTCACCGTCTACAACGAGCCGATCCAGCACCCGGCCGAGCCGTCGGACGTGGACGTCGAGGGCATCCTCAAGGGCCTGTACCGCGTCAACCAGGGCGAGAAGGGCGAGCACGCGGCCCAGATCCTCGCCTCCGGCGTGGCGGTGCCGTGGGCGCTCGAAGCGCAGCGCATCCTCGCCGACGACTGGAACGTCAAGGCGGACGTCTGGTCGGCGACCTCCTGGAACGAGCTGCGCCGCGACGCGGTGGAGATCGAGGAGCACAACCTGCTCCACCCGGAGGAGGAGCAGCGCGTCCCGTACGTGACGCGCAAGCTCGCCGACGCCGAGGGTCCGAAGGTGGCCGTCTCCGACTGGATGCGTGCGGTTCCGGACCAGATCGCGCGCTGGGTGCCGGGCACCTACCAGTCGCTGGGCGCGGACGGCTTCGGCTTCGCGGACACGCGGGGCGCGGCCCGTCGCTTCTTCCACATCGACGCGCAGTCGATCGTCCTCGGCGTGCTCACCGAGCTGGCCAGGGAGGGCAAGGTCGACCGTTCGCTGCTGAAGCAGGCGATCGACCGCTACCAGCTGCTGGACGTCACGGCCGCGGAGGCCGGCGAGGCGGGCGGCGACGCGTAGCCGTCCCGCACGACAGCCGATACCGCGCGGCGCCCCCGGCCGGAGAGATCCGGCC